>CAXYUL010000001.1:0-31430 GCA_964292095.1 uncultured Bacteroidales bacterium
CCATTAGAGGATTCATCTAAGATAAAAAAAGCAAGAAAAGATATTGCAAGGATGCTCACCGTGTTGAGCCAAATTGAAAACCAGAACAAAAAATAGTAGTTCATGGAAAGAAGACTTCGTAAAGAAAGAATAGGTATAGTGGTTAGTAACAAAATGGAGAAATCTATTGTTGTTGCTGTTAAAGCAAAAGAGAAACACCCTATTTACGGAAAGTTCGTAAATAAAACCACTAAGTTTGTGGCTCACGATGAAAAAAATGAGTGCAGCGAGGGAGATACAGTAAGGATTATGGAAACACGTCCTTTAAGTAAATCTAAACGTTGGAGATTAGTAGAAATTGTAGAAAAAGTTAAATAAGCCATGATACAACAAGAATCAAGATTAATTGTAGGGGATAACCGGGGTTCAAAGGAGGTTCTTTGTATGCTTGTGTTGGGTGGACCACGCCGTCGCTATGCAAGTGTTGGTGACAAGATTGTAGTTGCCGTTAAAAGTTCAATACCTGGAGCTGATGCAAAAAAAGGATCTGTGTCAAAAGCTGTGGTAGTTCGTACTAAAAAAGAGATTCGTCGTGCTGATGGGTCTTACATAAGATTTGACGAGAATGCTTGTGTATTATTAAACAATCAAGGAGAGGTTCGTGGAACTCGTATCTTTGGCCCAGTAGCTCGTGAATTGCGTGATAATTACATGAAAATTGTTTCCTTAGCACCAGAGGTATTATAATAATAAGGAATAGTATTATGAATAAAAAGTTACATATAAAGAAAGGCGACATGGTTGTTGTTAATGCCGGCGACGAGAAAGGTAAAACTGGAAAAGTTGTTGAGATTATTACAGAGAAAGACCGTGCAGTTGTTGAGGGACTCAACATGGTAAGCAAGCATACTAAACCTAATGCTAAACATCCCCAAGGTGGCATAATTAAGCAAGAGGCTGGTATTCACATCTCTAATCTACAAGTAGTAGATCCTGTTAAAGGGAAAGCTACTAAAATTGGAAGACGTCTTAATGAAAAAGGCAAATTGGTTCGTTTTGCAAAAAAATCTGGGGAGGAAATTAAATAATGGCAAAAGAGACAAAAACAAAAAAAGTTGCGGCTCCTAAGGTAGAAGGCGCGCAAGTGAAAGTAGAAGGTTTTGTCCCTACTCTTCAAAAGAAATATACCGAGGAAATAGTTGCTAAACTACAAAAAGATTTTGGATTTACCTCTATTATGCAGGTTCCAAAATTAGAGAAGATTATTATTAATCAAGGTATGGGACAAGCTACTGCAGATAAAAAACTTGTTGAAGTTGCTCAACAAGAGTTAACTGTAATAACAGGTCAGAAAGCAATGCTTACTTACTCTAAAAAAGATATCTCTAACTTTAAACTTCGTAAAGGAATGCCTATTGGTGTTAAAGTTACTTTACGTAAGGCTAAAATGTATGAGTTCTTAGAGAGATTAATAGCAATTTCTCTACCTCGTATTAGAGATTTTAAAGGTATTAATGAAAAATTAGATGGTAGAGGTAATTATACTTTAGGAATTAAAGAACAAATTATTTTCCCAGAGATTGACATAGATAAAATTACCAAGGTTCTAGGTATGGAGATAACTTTTGTTACAACTGCCGAAAACGATGAAGTTGCTCATGCTCTTCTTCGTGAATTTGGATTGCCTTTTAAAAATATTAAGAAATAATCTAAAGAGAGATAGATAATGGCAAAAGAATCAATGAAGGCACGCGAAGTAAAACGCGCAAAATTATGTGCCAAATATGCTGAAAAACGCAAACAACTTAAAGAGGCAGGAGACTATGAGGCTTTGGATAAGTTACCAAAGAACTCTAGCCCAGTACGTTTACACAACCGTTGTTCACTAACTGGAAGACCTAAAGGTTATATGCGTGTTTTTGGTATTAGCCGTATCCAGTTCCGTGAAATGGCGAGCCAAGGTTTGATACCAGGCGTTCGTAAAGCAAGCTGGTAGAACTTTAGGGGGTATAGGTCCCTCAAATTAAATAATTATTAACATTGGATATCGGGCTATTGGAAGAGGTTCTATATTTAGATAACACTTTTGATTGTCGATAATTAAAAAAAAATTAAAATGACTGATCCAATCGCAGACTTTTTGACCCGCATACGTAATGCATCTATGGCAGGTCATAAGATCGTAGAAATTCCTTCATCTCGTATGAAGGTAGAATTAACTCGTGTTTTACACGAAAAAGGTTATATTCTTAGTTATAAAGTTGTTGAAGGTACACCTTTTAACACAATTAAGATTGCTCTTAAATATCATCCAGAAAGCAAGAAATCTGCTATCAAAAAGATAGTTCGCGTAAGCAAACCAGGTTTAAGACAATATAGGGGTGTAGAAGAAATGCCTAGAGTCCTTAATGGTTTAGGTGTAGCTATTTTATCAACTTCAAAGGGTATCATTACTGATAAAGAGGCTAAAGGTCTTAATGTTGGTGGTGAAGTGCTTTGCTATGTTTATTAATAGTTAAAAACAAGTAGAGTAAATTATAATTAAACAAATTAATTTAAGATGTCAAGAATAGGAAAATTACCTGTAAGCCTTCCGAATAATGTTACTGTAACAGTAGCATCAGATAATACGGTAAAGGTTAAAGGCCCGCTAGGTGAGTTGACTCAAAAAGTTGACCCGGATATTACCGTTACCGTAGAGGGAGGCGTAGTGCATGTTGCAAGACCAACAGAGCAACCGCGCCATCGTTCAATGCATGGATTATACCGTGCACTCATTCATAACATGGTTGTAGGTGTTTCAGAAGGATTCACTGTTAAACAAGAATTAGTGGGTGTAGGTTTTCGTGTAGAAGCCAAAGGTCAAATATTAGAGTTCAGTTTAGGTTTCTCTCATGATATTCATTTTGAGTTACCAAAGGAGATTAAACCAGAGGTTGAGCCAGTTAAAAAAGGAGCAAACCCAGTTTTAGCGCTTAAAAGCTACGATAAGCAATTGCTTGGAATGGTTGCTGCTAAGATTCGTTCGTTGCGTAAACCTGAGCCATATAAGGGTAAAGGTATTAAGTTTGTTGGTGAACAACTTCGTCGTAAAGCAGGTAAATCTGCAGGCGCTAAATAATAAGGAGAAGGTTTATGGCTTTAAATAAAATAGAAAGAAGACAAAGAATACGTTATCGTATTCGTAAAGTGGTTAACGGAACTGCCGAAAGACCAAGGATGAGCGTATATAGGAGTAATAAACAAATATATGTTCAATTTATAGATGATGTTAATATGGTAACTTTAGCTGCTGCATCCTCTTTAGATAAGGCGATTGCAGAGCAAGTTAAAGGTAAAACCAATATAGAAATTGCTGCTTTAGTTGGAAAAGCTGCTGCAGAAAATGCTATTGCAAAAGGTATTTCACAAGTGTCTTTTGACAGGGGGGGCTACCTTTATCATGGAAGAGTAAAAAGTTTAGCTGACGCTGCTCGTGAGGGTGGACTTAAATTCTAATAGACTATGGCGAATATGAATGTAAAAAAGGTAAAAACTACCGAACTAGAGCTAAAAGATAGACTAGTTGCAGTAAGGAGAGTTACAAAAGTAACAAAAGGTGGTCGTCACTTTAGTTTTGCAGCAATAGTTGTTGTAGGTGACGAGAATGGAATTGTTGGCTTTGGTTTAGGAAAGGCTAATGAGGTTACAACCGCTATTTCTAAAGGAATAGAAGATGCTAAGAAGAATCTTGTAAAAGTTCCACTTAGTAAACGTACTATTCCACACGAACAAGTGGCTAAATTTGGTGGAGCTAGTGTATTTATGAAACCTGCTGCTGCTGGTAGTGGATTAAAGGCTGGAGGTGCGATGCGTGCCGTGTTTGAGTCTGTAGGAGTTCATGATGTGTTAGCAAAATCTAAAGGTTCATCTAATCCTCACAATTTAGTAAAAGCTACCGTTGCTGCTTTAGCAGAAATGCGTGATGCTTATACAATTGCTGGATTAAGAGGAATTCACATGAATAAAGTATTTAATGGTTAAGGAGGCAGAATAATGGCAAAACTTAGAATTACTCAAATAAAAAGTAAAAATGGGGCAACCAAAAGCCAAGTTGCATGTTTGCAATCTTTAGGCATTCGCCGAATTCATCATTTTGTAGAATTAGAAATGAACCCTATTTATAATGGGATGTTGCAAAAAATTCTACACCTTGTTAAAGTAGAAGAAATTAGCTAATAGGAGATTTTATAATGA
The DNA here is from genome assembly GCA_964292095.1 of uncultured Bacteroidales bacterium. Taxonomy (GTDB): domain Bacteria; phylum Bacteroidota; class Bacteroidia; order Bacteroidales; family UBA932; genus Egerieousia. Next base: position 4,216 of record CAXYUL010000001.1, read on the forward strand.
AATTAAATACACTAAAACCTTCAAAAGGTTCTATCGGAAGAGAGAAAAGAATAGGTCGTGGTGAAGGTTCAGGCCACGGCGGAACTTCTACCAAAGGACATAAAGGAGCGCAATCACGTTCTGGTTATTCTCGTAAGTTAGGTTTTGAGGGAGGACAAATGCCTATACAAAGACGTTTGCCAAAATTTGGGTTTACTAACCCAAATAGAGTAGAATACAAAGCAATTAATTTGTCTAGTTTGCAAGATTTGTGTGAAAAACATAATCTTACATCTGTAACAATAGATACTTTAGTTGAGTTCGGACTTATATCCAAAAAAGATTTAGTAAAGATATTAGGTAACGGGGAGTTAAAAGTAAAATTGGATGTTACAGCTCACGCTTTCTCTAAATCAGCTATATCTAAGATTGAGGCTGCACAAGGTTCTACTAACATAATCTAAACAAACCGATGAAAAAATTTATTGAAACAATAAAAAATATTTTCAAGATTGAAGAACTGCGTAATAGGATAGTTTATACTATCCTGTTACTATTGGTTTATCGACTAGGAAGCTTTGTTGTTGTTCCTGGTATAGACCCTACTCAGTTGGCAAATTTAGAGGCACAAACACAAGAAGGTTTAATGGGCTTATTAAACATGTTCTCTGGTGGTGCATTTGGTAATGCCTCAATTTTTGCTTTAGGTGTAATGCCTTACATTTCTGCTTCAATTGTTATTCAACTCTTGGGAATTATGGTTCCTTATTTTCAAAAACTGCAACGCGAAGGCGAGAGCGGAAGAAGAAAGATGAACCAAATGACACGTTATCTTACAATTGTTATCCTTGCACTACAAGGGCCTGCTTATTTAACCAATTTGCATGCACAATTGCCTGAGAGCGCATTTTTAATAAAAGGATTTTCTTTTAATTTATTTGCTACAGTAGTTCTTGTAGGTGGTACTATGTTTATTATGTGGTTAGGAGAGCGCATTACCGATCGCGGCTTGGGTAATGGTATTTCTTTAATCATTATGGTAGGTATTATTGCAAGATTACCTTATGCTTTAGCTGCTGAGTTTGGAACAAGAATGAGCCAAACAACAGGTAGCTTCTTAATGCTTATAGTAGAATTGGTCTTTTTAGCCTTTGTTATTATAGGTACTATAGCTTTAGTACAAGGTACTCGTAAAATTCCGGTACAATATGCCAAGAGAATTGTTGGAAACAAACAATATGGTGGGGTGCGTCAGTATATTCCGTTAAAGATTAATGCGGCAGGAGTTATGCCAATTATCTTTGCTCAAGCATTGATGTTATTTCCAATTATATTTGCAAGCTTTGATGCTACACGTGGATTAGCCGCTACGTTAGGTAACTATACAGGCTTCTGGTATAATTTTATATTTGGTACTCTTGTTGTGGTTTTTACTTACTTCTACACCGCAGTAACTGTAAATTCTACAATGATGGCAGAAGATATGAAGAAAAACGGTGGTTTTATACCAGGTGTTAAGCCAGGTAAAAAAACCGCAGAGTATTTAGATTCTGTAATGTCTCGTATTACACTTCCAGGCTCGTTTTGTCTTGCTTTGGTAGCTATAATGCCAGTATTTGCAATGAAACTAGGAATTAATAACCAGTTCGCACAGTTTTATGGTGGAACCAGTTTGTTGATTCTTGTTGGAGTTGTACTAGATACTTTACAACAAATTGAGAGTCATCTATTAATGCGTCACTATGATGGATTAATGAAGACAGGACGTCTTAAAGGTCGTCAAGGATAATAATTTGATAGTTCTTTTGAAATGATAAACCTGAAAACAGACGAGGAAATTGAGATCCTAAGAGAGAATGCCATTTTGGTTTCTAAAACTCTTGCAGAAGTAGGAAAGGCAATAGTGCCTGGTGTTGAAACAAAAACATTAGATAAAATTGCAGAAACTTTTATAAGAGATAATAAAGCAGTGCCTGGCTTTCTTAATTATGGCGGTTTCCCTTACACATTGTGTATCTCTGTTAATGAGACAGTAGTACATGGTTTTCCAAGCAATTACCAACTAAAAGAAGGAGATATTGTTTCGGTAGATTGTGGAACTATATACAAGGGGTTTTATGGCGATTCTGCTTATACTTTTCCTGTTGGAGAAGTAGATGAAGAAACTAAGACTCTTTTAAAAGTTACAAAAGAATCCCTATATTTGGGGGCTCAAAAGGCAATTGCTGGTAACAGAATAGGAGATATTGGAAGTGCCATTCAACAATATGTTGAACAGTTTGGATTTTCTGTTGTTAGAGAAATGGTTGGACATGGAGTTGGTAAAAGACTTCACGAAAAGCCAGAGGTTCCTAATTATGGAAAGCCTGGACAAGGAAAAAAATTGCTAGAAAATATGGTTATCTGTATTGAACCAATGATAAATGCAGGAGTAAAGGATGTTTATATGCACGATAATGGTTGGGCGATAAACACTGCAGATAATAAAAAATCTGCTCACTTTGAGTTTATGGTTGCGGTTAAGCACGGACAACCTCAGGTTTTAACAACATTTGAATTTATTGAAAATAATAATTATTAAGTTTTAAGGAAAAGTATGTCAAAACAATCTGCTATAGAAAAAGATGGAACAATTATTGAGGCTTTGTCGAACGCTATGTTTAGAGTAGAGTTAGATAATGGCCATATAGTAATAGCTCACATCTCGGGAAAAATGAGAATGCACTATATTAGAATTTTACCCGGAGATAAGGTGAGAGTTGAGATGTCACCTTATGATTTAACAAAAGGAAGGATTTCTTTCAGATACAAATAAAAACTAAATACAATGAAAGTAAAAGCATCCATTAAGAAGCGTAGTGAAGACTGCAAAATTGTTAAACGCAAAGGTCGTTTATATGTAATTTGCAAAAAGAACCCTAAGTTCAAAATGCGTCAGGGATAATATCTAATTGTAAACAATTAAGAAAAAATAAAAAATAATTATGGCACGTATAGCCGGAGTTGATTTACCAAAAAACAAACGTGGAGAGATAGGTTTAACCTATATCTTTGGAATTGGTCACAGTTCTGCCAAAAATATCCTTAGTAAAAATGGAATAGATTTCAATACTAAGGTGCAAGATTGGACAGATGACCAAATCGCTGCAATCAGACAGACTATTGCAGAAGAGTATAAAATAGAGGGCGAACTTCGTTCATCTATACAGTTGAATATTAAACGTCTTATGGACATTGGCTGTTATAGAGGTATCCGTCATAGAATTGGACTACCAGTTAGGGGCCAGAGCACTAAAAATAATGCTCGTACCCGTAAAGGTAAGAAGAAGACAGTGGCAAATAAGAAGAAAGCAACTAAATAGAACCTAAGATTATGGCAAAGAAAACAGGATCATCTAATAAGAAAAGAGTTGTTAAAGTTGAGGCTTATGGCGAAGCTCATATCTCATCAACTTTTAACAATGTAATAGTAACTTTAACTAATAGCTTGGGACAAGTTATCAGTTGGTCTTCTGCAGGTAAAATGGGTTTCAGAGGTTCTAAAAAGAACACTCCTTATGCAGCTCAGGTAGCCGCAGCAGATTGTGCAAAAGTAGCTTTTGATTTAGGATTACGTAAAGTTAAGGCATATGTAAAAGGGCCAGGAGCAGGACGTGAATCAGCAATTCGTACTATTCATGGTGCAGGAATTGAGGTAACTGAAATCATTGATGTTACTCCACTTCCACACAACGGATGTAGACCAAAAGGTCGCCGTAGGGTATAATTCCTTATAATTTAAATTTGATTTAATATGGCAAGATATACTGGGCCTTCTACTAAAATAGCCCGCAAATTTGGGGAACCGATTTTCGGTCCCGACAAGAGTTATGAACGCAAAAACTATCCTCCGGGACAACATGGTTTAGCTAAGAAAAGAAAGAAAACTTCTGAGTATGGCGTTCAGCTAAAAGAAAAACAAAAAGTAAAATACACCTATGGCGTTTTAGAAAGACAATTCCGCAATTTATTTGAGAAAGCTTCTAAAATGAAAGGTAGAAAAGGTGAGAACCTTGTATTATTACTTGAGTGTCGTTTAGATAATATGGTTTATAGATTAGGTATTGCACCTTCTCGTGCTGCTGCTAGACAGTTAGTAAGTCATAGACATATAATTTTAAACGGTGAATTGAGTAGTATTCCTTCTGCATTAGTAAAACCAGGAGATATTATTGGTGTTCGCGAAAGATCTAAGAGCTTAGAGGTTATTCAAGATAGTTTATCTGCTGCTTCTAATAAGCTTTCTTGGTTAGAATGGGACGCTAGTTCTATGCAAGGTAAGTTCTTAAATTTACCAGAAAGAACAGAAATCCCTGAAACTATTAATGAGCAACTTATAGTTGAGTTGTACTCTAAATAATCAGCTTGCTTTTAAGCGTAACACTAATAAAAAAGATATAAAAAATGGCAATTTTAGCATTTCAAAAACCGGATAAGGTTATAATGCTCGACTCAACCGAAACCTTTGGTAAATTTGAGTTTAGACCTTTAGAGCCTGGATATGGTATTACTATTGGTAACGCATTGCGTCGTATACTGTTGTCTTCACTTGAGGGTTTTGCTATCACTTCAATTAAAATACAGGGAGTAGATCATGAATTTGCAACTATCCCTGGTGTAATTGAAGGGGTTGTGGATATCGTTCTTAACTTAAAAAAAATACGTTTTAAGAGAATGATAGAAGGAGAAGATGGCGAAGTGGTTACCGTTAATGTTAGTGGTAAGCAAGAGTTCACTGCAGATGATATTTCTAAGCAATTATCTTCATTTAAAGTGTTGAACCCAGAACAATATATTTGTTCTATGGAGCCTTCTGTAAGACTTTCAATTGATATGAAAATTGGAAAGGGCAGGGGCTATGTTCCATCGGATGAAAATAAAGTTGAAGGTGCTCCTTTTGGAACAATAGCAATTGACTCTATTTTTACTCCTATAAAAAATGTTAAATATGATGTGGAGCCTTGGCGTGTTGAGCAAAAGACCGACTATGATAAGTTGAATCTTGAGATTACAACAGATGGTTCAATTCATCCAAAAGATGCGTTGAAAGAGGCTGCAAAAATATTAATACATCACTTTATGTTGTTCTCTGATGAGAAGATAAGCATGGAGACTAAGCCAGAGGTTGTAAGTAATGATTTAGATGAGGAATCATTGAGATTACGTCATTTACTTCTAACTAAACTTTCTGACATGGAATTATCTGTAAGAGCTTTAAATTGTCTAAAGGCTGCTGAGATAGAGACATTCGCAGATTTAGTTTCTCACCATAGATCTGATCTTATGAAGTTCAGAAACTTTGGTAAGAAATCATTAACAGAAATAGACACACTAGTAGATAGACTTAAGTTGAACTTTGGTATGGATGTTTCTAAATATAATATTGAAATAACAAAAAGTAATAAAGGATTAAAAAATGAGGCATAATAAGTCATTCAACCATTTAGGTAGACAAAGTGGACATCGTAAGGCTATGTTGGCTAATATGGCGTCTTCTCTATTGCTACACAAGCGTATAGAGTCTACAGTGGCTAAAGCAAAAGCTTTACGTATGTATGTAGAGCCACTTATTACAAAGTCAAAAGATGATAGCACTCACTCTAGAAGAATTGTTTTCAGTTACTTAAAACAAAAAGAGGCTGTAAGTGAGTTGTTCAGAGTGGTAGCTCCAAAAATTGCAGAGCGTAATGGTGGTTATACACGTGTACTTAAAACAGGTTTCCGTGTGGGCGATGCCGCTGATATGGCAATAATTGAACTTGTAGACTTTAACGAGGCTGCTTTAGGCGTAACAAGCAAGAAAGAAACAGCTAAGAAGGCTACAACACGTAGAAGTAGGGCAAAAAAAGCAGATGCTCCTGCAGCTAAGGAGGAAGCTAAAGCTGAGTAATTTTTGTAGTTATTTATACTACATATATATAAAAATCGGCAAAGGTATTTATTTACTTTTGCCGATTTTTTATTACTTTTCCTTTTCTTTATTGATGTGCTATATTTACTTTTTAGGTGCTTGGTGGAATGGAATGTGCATTTCTCGTTTTGTCTTTTTATATTCCTCTATCATTTTTATTTGTGTTGCGCTATCAAGATAGCTATTACTAAAAATTTCAAAAATGTATTTTATTGCTAGCTCACTTGGATGGGTCATATCATCTGCATAGAACCTATAGTCTCTTAGTTCGTCCATCATTATCTCGTAGGCAGGAAAGTAGCTTAACTCAATTTTGTCGGGAAGAGGATTATTATTAATAAGCTCATCTAGGGCTAAAAGTAAAATTGATTTGCTAATTTGATTACCGTGTGCGCCATCGGCCATGTGTCGTATTGGACTTACTGTAAATATTATTTTATTAAGTTTACTGGGTTTTGAGCTGTTGCTCAGCAGAGCAATTATCTTGTTTAATTGCTCTAGCGTTTGCTTTAAACTAAGTAGCTGTCGGCTAAATTCTTTGGCACTTATTTTATGGCAGTTTGATACTATTATGTCTTTTCCTATGTGCTTATATATCCATGCTGTTCCTAGTGTTATGATTATTGTAGTGGAAGATTTGAAAAAATCTTTGCTTTTAGCCAGCTGAGTATTTGCGTTGCTTAAAAAATCCTCTTTGTTACTTTTTGAGAAACTTCCATGGTGCGAAAATGAGCAATATAGGCCATTATGCTCAATGACTTGCTCGTCTGTAAAATCTTTTCCCTCTTTTAGCAGTTCTATAGAGTTTGCTATTGAGGCAGGGTTATATAGTGTGCCAAAAGGGTTAAGCATAACATTAAACCTATAGTCTTTTAGCATTTTACCAATATTATCGGCAAAGCAAGAGCCTATTAATAAAATATTATCGTTATAGCTCATTTTCTGTTCTACCCTTATTGGGCTTACTTGTGTTACTAGTTTCATTTTTTTTGAGATAGGCTAGGGTATCTATAATTTTATTTTTTCCGCTTCTAAGTATTGGTGAGCTTTTAAAAAGCTTTTTAAAGTCTAAATTGCTAAGTTCTTTAATAGTTTGAATAGAAAAATTAGAATCTTCTAGCAATTGCACTCCCTTACTTTTATTGGAAAATTCTTTCCATGCAATAAGATTTTTACTATTCCAAGGACATACATCCATGCACTCATCGCAACCAAATAACCAATTATTTAGTTTAGGCTCTAAATGGCTTGTGCTTATAAGCTCCTTATTTTCTATTGTTTGATACGAAATACATTTATCTGCATTTAATTTATGAGCAGAGTATAAAGCTCCACTTGGACAGGAATCTAAGCAGCGCTGGCATTTGCCACAATAATCTTTATTTGCAAGGTAATGAGCATCTTTGGAACTATTTAAAACTCTTTCTATGGGCAAATTTACTAAAATAAGTCCAATAAAATTTGCAATTCCACAATTTCTACTTATCAAAAAATTATTCTTCCCGACAAAACCTAGTTTAGCTTCTACGGCCCATGCACGTTCTAGTATTGGAGCGGAATCGGTAAAAACACGAGCTTTAATCATTGGATCTAGCTCTTGCAATTGCTCAACTATATGATTGAGCTTATTTTTTATGACATAATGATAATCTATGCCCCATGCATATTTAGAAATTTTAATAGTGTTGCATGTATTGCTTTCAGGTTCTTCTTCTATCTTGTCTTTTTGTTTGAAAGGTGCTAAGAAGACTAGTATAGAGCAATTAGTATAAATTCCGCAGCTGCTGTCTTGTATTAGTTCTACTCCTATTTCTTCTAAGAGTAGGGCAGGGTTTAACCTTTTCTCTAAGTTATTATGAAGGTAATCTAAAGTTGCAAAATCTCCCCTTTCTGCTGCTTGCATATAATAAGCCTCTTGTTCATTTAGGCGCCTAAGAGGAGCTGCCCCCCAATCAGCAAAATTTGCAGTAGAAGACAGAGTATTAATAATGGAAAACAATGTATCTTTATTCATTATGCAAAGATACTTGTCTTATTCTAAGACACAAAAACTTTATATATCATCTTTACGATGCATATTAAAAGTAAAGGAAAATGACTCACTGCCTGCTGTGTTTGTTCCTGTACCTTCTAATTTATGTCTACTTATAACATATGAACTTGATAATTCTAAGGTTTCATATGTGTTTTTTAAGATTAGAATAAAATTATTATTTTTGCAAGACCATTGTCCTTTATAAGTTATTGAATTTTTTTCATTTTTAAAAACCACATCGCTTGTATATCCATTATTTAACAGTGCAATATCAAAACTAATAGTTTCGTAACAGATACAAATATTTACTAGCCAATTTCCATTGATATTCATGAGAGGTGGTATTTTTACTAGTCTATATATTCTATTTTGTTTATCATATATAGTCATTAAGTTGTTTATATTAAAATCTTCTTTTGTGGTACTAATTTTTGCAAAAGATTGCTTAATTTCTATTATTTCTTTAGATTCACCAATTTTTAATATAATCTTTGCCCTCCTTTTTTGGGCTTTATTATTTGCTTTGTATGTTGCTTTTATGTAGCCATTCCCATTGCCTATTTGTGGACTCAGTTCTAGCCAAGGTTCAGTACTACTTGCTGTCCACTGTGCCCACAGACTTATAATTTCTATGTAAAAAGATCCGCCAGAGTTACTTAAGTTTTCTTGGTCTATATTTTTATCTATAATTAATGTTAGTCCTAGCCTATTACTCTTTAGTATTTTTACACTTTCTTTAGGTGTTAAGCTTAACATATCTTAAATTATTAGTTAGTATGCTAGTTAGTTTACTCTACAAATATAATAATAAATAAATAATAAATAATAAAGCAATAGGTTCATAATAATGCTAATTTTTAAGTTTTAGAAAATTTTTATAATAAAAGAGGCTCTTTTTATATAAAATTATTACTTTTGTACTCGCTTTTTAAAATAAGAGAAAGTATAATTAAAATAATAAAATGAAAAGAATATTAGTAGTTGGGGCTGGTGGCCAGATTGGAACGGAGCTAGTTCCTCACCTTCAGAAAAACTATGGGCACGACAATGTTATTGCAGCGGACTTAAGGCCAGAAATAGTAGAAAAACTTTCTAAGTTTTCTAGGGCTATTTCGTTGGATGCACTTAATCTAGAAGCATATACACAAGTAGTTAAGGGAAATAAAATTGATGCTATTTACAATTTAGTTGCCCTGCTATCTGCTACGGGAGAAAAAAATCCTCAATTAGCGTGGAATATTAATATGGGAGCGCTTCTAAATTCGTTAAATTTGGCCAAGGATTTTAATTGTGCTATTTTTACTCCAAGTTCTATTGGTGCATTTGGTACAAGTACTCCAGCAGATAACACACCACAAGATACTGTAATGAGGCCTAATACTATTTATGGAGTATGCAAGGTTACAGGTGAAATGTTAGGCGATTATTATCATAGCCGATTTGGAGTTGATGCGCGTAGTGTAAGGTTCCCAGGTATTATCTCTAATGGAGCTTTACCAGGAGGTGGAACAACAGACTATGCTGTAGAAGTTTTTTATCATGCTGTAAAAACAGGCAAATATACATGTGAGGTTCCTATGAATACTTACATGGATATGCTTTATATGCCAGATGCGCTAGAAGCTACTACTCAATTAATGGAAGCAGATCCTAGTAAATTAATTCACAGGAATAGCTTTAACATTACATCAATGAGTTTTACTCCAGAGCAATTGTTTACAGAAATAAAGAAACGCATTCCTAGTTTTACATGGGATTATAATATAGATCCTATTAAGGATCAAATCTCTGCATCTTGGCCAAATAAAATGGACGACAGCTGTGCTCGTATAGAATGGAACTGGAATCCAAAATGGGGAATTAATGAGATGATAGATGATATGTTAGCTGCTTGCAAAAGAAAGTTAGCAAATGGCGAATATTAGTACTATCTATTAGCTCGCTAATAATTTTAAAAACACATCTATATTACATATATTTGCAATATGGATGTGTTTTTTATTAAGAATGCTTAGTTATTATTAATGTAAAACTATTGCTATTTTGGCGCTATCCTATATAAAAATGCTGCAATAATAGCATAAATAAAGTTTGGAATCCAAATAGCAATAAATGGTGGTAGAGCTCCTGTATGAACAAACATTTGGCTAAATCGCATAAATAAAATGTATGAAAAGCTTAGCGCTAAACCAATACCTATATTTATTCCTATACCGCCACGCCTTTTTTTAGAAGATAGTGAAACTCCTATAAATGTTAGAATGAATGCAGAAAAGGGCATAGCATACCTAGTATTTCTTTCTATAAGTGCATATTTTACCATTTGGTCTCCACGCATCTCTTGTGTCTTAATAAGTTCATTAAGTTGTGGTGCGTTATAGGATTCAACTTCGTTTTTTCTTCTATAAAAATCTTTAACTGTAATGGCCAGCGATGTATCTAAACTTCTTCCAGTTTTAATAATTTCGGCCTCATTTTTATAAGTTCGTATTTCATAATTATTTAACATCCAAAGTGTTCTCGTTGAATCCCATTGCGCTGTTTCTGCACTAAGTTTAGATTTTATCTGATGTCCTTCTATGCTTTCTAAGGTAAATCTGTAGATAGTATTGTTCCAAGTACTAAAAGATTCTGCATACATAAATGTGCCTGGGTCTATTTGATAGTGCATATTACGCCCAGTATTTTCAAATGGGTTCTTAATATATTTATATTCAAAAGCTAGTCTCCCCACATTGGCCGGTGGTATAATAAATAAATTTAAAATAAGGCTAAACATAGCAATAAACGCTGCAGAAATTAGATACGGGTACATTAAGCGTTTAAAACTTATCCCTCCTGCCAGCATAGCTGTTATTTCGCTATTAGATGCTAATTTAGATGTAAAGAAAATAACAGTTATAAACACAAACAATGCGCTAAACATATTTACAAAGTAAGGAATAAAATTAGCGTAGTAATTAAAGATAATAGCGCTAAGAGGAGCCTTCTTATCTACAAAATCATCAATTTTCTCACTTATGTCAAAAATTATCACAATCCCAATAATAAGCAGAAGCGCAAAGAAGTATGTGCCAATAAACTTCTTTATTATATACTTATCAATAATTGTTATCTTAAAATTATAATTCATATTGTTTTCTTCCCGATACTTTACTGAGCGCAAATGTACGCTAATTTTTGTAATACTAATGAGCTAGAGCCATTTATCTGTAATTAGGATTAGATTTTTGATTCTAATTTTTTAACAACAATGTTTTTCCATGCGTTAAAGTCGCCTGCTTTTATGTGTTTTCTTGCTTGATTAACTAAGTCTAAGTAGAAAGCTAAATTATGCTCACTAGCTATTTGAGCTGCAAGCATTTCACCAGCAACAAATAAATGCCTTAGGTAAGCTTTAGTGTATGCTTTATCTACAAAAGAATTGCCATTAATATCTATTGGAGAAAAATCGTCTGCCCATTTTCTATTCCTAATATTTATCATTCCTTCCCATGTGAATAACATCCCATTTCTTCCATTACGTGTTGGCATAACACAGACGAACATATCCACACCTCTAGCTATACCCTCAAGTATATTTGCTGGCGTTCCAACACCCATTAAATAGCGTGGTTTTTCGCTAGGGATAAGAGGATTAACAACCTCTAGCATTTCATACATTTTTTCCGTAGGTTCTCCAACAGATAAGCCCCCAATTGCGTAGCCATCTCTATTTAGTGCAACAGCATGCTCTGTTGCCATCCTTCTTAAATCGGGATAAACACAACCCTGAATTATAGGAAAGAAAAATTGTTTGTAATTATATATTGGTGTGGTAGAATCAAAGTGCTTAATACATCTCTCTAACCATTTTTGAGTAAGTTTTAGAGAATTAAGTGCGTATGAGTGAGTAGCATCACCAGGGGTACATTCGTCTAGTGCCATTATTATATCCGCGCCAATAATCCGTTGCGTATCAACATTGTTTTCTGGAGTAAAAGTATGTTTAGACCCATCTATATGCGACCTAAATGTGCAGCCTTCCTCTGTTAGCTTTCTGTTCTCTGCTAAAGAAAACACCTGAAAACCACCACTATCTGTAAGCATTGGCTTGTCCCAAGAGATAAATTTATGCAAACCACCTGCTTGTTTTATGATATCTAAGCCAGGTCTTAAATACAAATGGTAGGTATTACCAAGGATTATTTGGGCCTTTATATCAGTGGCGAGATCTCTGTGAAATACACCTTTAACTGATCCTATAGTGCCAACTGGCATAAAAATAGGAGTTTCTATAACTCCATGGTCGGTGTAAATTAATCCACATCTTGCTGCGGAGTTAATATCCTTTGCTATTTTTTCAAATCTCATATTTTAATCGTATATCTTCTAAGTTATAGTCTTAGGATATTTTTATTTATAATCTGCAAAAGTAATAAAAACTGTGTGTAAATTAAAATTTTATAATGTATCTTTGTCCTCCTTGAATAAGTTTTTGAAGAATGAAAAGAGTACGTTTAAATATTGGTGCTTTAAGCGCATCTTCGCAAGATGGGGGAACCTTTATGTTTTTCTTGTATAAGCAAGATAGTAATAAGTGTATTCCTGTTAATTTAAGTCCTAATGAAATGCATACCTTACTTGTAAACTTTAATAAAATGAATGATGGGCTTATAAGTGTTCATAGCGTTTTTCAAAAACTCTTAAGAGAGTTCAGGGTAGAATTATTAGAAAATACCATTATTAGAGATGATAAGGATAATAATTTTGTTTCTGAACTTTTATTTTTTGATGGGGAAAAGGAAATTACCATGCAAGCAAGTTTTGTTGATGGGATTATTTTATCTAAAGAATTTGGCACCCCAATCTATACTTGCCAAGAGTTAATAGATAAGTTTGGAGTTTTAGTAGATGACTACTCAGATACTATTTTACAAAAACAAGATAAACTAGCTATGTATAAAAAATTGCTTAAAGAGGCAATTGACCGAGAGGATTACGAAAATGCAGCAAAAATTAGTGAGCTAATAGATAAGTTTACTAAGCCATAAGCCTAGTATTTGATTATAATTATAAAATACAATAAATGAAAAAATACCTAATTTTAGTTTTAGCGCTTTTTGCAAATATTGCAATATATGCGCAGTCTGTAGACTCAGTTGCAATTGCCTCAGTTGAGCCTCAGGTTCAGACGCAGTTAACTGAAAATGATACTACTGTAGTTGAGCAGAGCGCTGTTAGTTTAAGTGGGACTAAGCCAAATCCTTATTCTGCAATTTTGGCAAAAAAAGACTTTAATATAGATTTAATGTCTATTTTGCGAGGTATTATAGGAATGATAGTTGTTTTAGCTTTGGCTTGGGCTATAAGCTATGACAGAAAGCATATAGATTGGGGAACTGTATTAAAAGCTCTTGCCCTTCAGTTCCTTATTGCAATTTCTGTGCTCTTGTTTCCAGCAGTTCAAGGTTGTTTTGAATTTTTAGGAAAGTGTTTTGTGGCTGTTCTAGGGTGGACTAGGGCAGGCTCTGAGTTCCTTTTTGGCTCGCTAATGGATACAAGTAAATTTGGATTTGTATTTGTTTTACAGATACTTCCAACAATTATATTTTTCTCTGCTCTAACTAGTTTATTCTTTTATTTGGGAATACTTCAAAAAGTAGTTTGGGCAATGGGTTGGGCTCTTTCAAAATTAATGAAATTGTCGGGAGCTGAATCATTATCTTGTGCTGGTAATATTTTCTTAGGACAAACAGAGGCTCCTCTTATGGTAAAGGAGTATATTCCTAGAATGACAAAATCTGAGTTAATGCTTGTTATGACTGCGGGGATGGCTACAATGGCAGGTGGAGTTTTAGCTGCTTATATTGGAATGTTAGGTAATGGTGATAGAGCCCTAGAGGTTGAATTTGCAAAGCATCTACTATCAGCAAGTGTTATGGCTGCCCCAGGAGCAATTGCAATGTCAAAAATTATTAGACCACAGACAGAACATATAGATAATACGGTAGAGGTTTCTCAAGAAAAGATAGGAAAGAATGTATTAGATGCTATTTCTAATGGAACTACAGAGGGGCTAAAACTTGCAGCTAATGTGGCTGCAATGTTATTAGTCTTTTATGCTTTAATTGCAGGTTTTAATTATATATTTCTAAAACTTGGAGATTGGACAACTTTAAATAATGTAATAGCAAGTGCTACAGATCAGAAATACAGTGGTTTATCTCTCCAATTTCTATTATCATATATCTTTTATCCAGTTATTTGGCTTACGGGTATACCTACTCCAGATATTGCTTTGGTTGGACGTTTACTTGGCGAAAAAATTATTCTTACAGAGTTTGTTGGTTATCAAAGTCTTGCAGAAATGATACGTGATGGCGTTTTCTCTTCTCCAAAATCTATGATTATGGCTACTTACGTGCTTTGCGGTTTTGCAAATTTTGCATCTATAGGTATACAAATAGGTGGTGTTGGTGGTATGGCTCCAGAAAAGAAACCAATATTATCTTCCTTTGGACTTAGAGCTTTATTAGGAGCATCTTTAGTTGCTTTAATGTCTGCAGCAATGGTTGGAATGTTCATTGCTGCTTAGTAGTTTTAATTAAAACTTTAGCGGTATTTATAATAAAAAAGGGATGACTAGTATTTACTACTTTAGTCATCCCTTTTTAAAAATGATAATCTTCTATATCTCTAAATCCAGCTAAAAAATCTTTTACATTCATTCGCTTTTTACCAGCAAGTTGGAGCTCTTTAATAGATAAAATATCGCCATTTTTACAAATTACATGAATGTATTTTTTATTGTCAGAAACAATTCTTCTAATACTATCTTGTGTAAAATTGTATTTTAAGCTATCGGCAGATTCGCAATTTTCTATATCTGCCATATATATTTTAACATCAAAGCATTTATTATTGTTGCTTATTTTTGTGGTAGCAACAGGGTGTGGGGATAAACCCTTAATTAAATGTTCTATATTTTGTGCACTTTTATTCCAATCAATTATACAAAGCTCTTTAGTTAACTTAGGAGCATCTGGTATTTTACTTAAATTATTGTTCGCTATTATTTTATCTTGACAAATCCCCTTAAGGCTATTATTTTCTAAGCCTTTAACGGTTTCTAAAACTAAATTAGAGCCTATTTCCATTAATTTGTCGTGTAGGGAACCAAAGGTGTCTTCTTTAGTAATATTACATTCTGCTTGTAGTAGTATGTTGCCAGTATCAATTTTATCGTCAAGTAAGAAGGTAGTAACACCACTCTTTTGTTCTCCATTAATTATTGCCCAGTTAATTGGGGCAGCCCCTCTATACATAGGTAATAGTGAGGCGTGTAGATTAAATGTTCCCATTCTAGGCATATCCCATACTATTTTAGGTAACATTCTAAATGCCACAACTATAAATAAATCTGCCTTAAGCTCCTGTAGTTCTTTAATAAAATCGGGGTCTTTTAACGATAGTGGTTGAAGCACTTTAATCCCTCTTTGTTCGGCAAACTCTTTAACTGCGCTTTTACTAATTTGCAGCCCCCTGCCTTTCGCTTTGTCGGGAACTGTAATAACGCCTGTAATTTCGTATTTATTCTCTAGGAGTTTAGCAAGTGGGGCTACAGCAAACTCTGGTGTCCCCATGTAAACTATTTTAATCATATACTTTGTCTCTCTTTTTTTAGCAATTTAATTTTAGCAATTTTAGATTTAATAAAATCTTTCTTGGCTATGTTTTTAATGAAGTTAATGTAAGCATCTGCATTAAATAAGGCAGAATCTCTAGTTGATTTCCAAGTTAAGAATATACCCATTGGGAGCAGAACAAGTGTAGAAATAAAGGTACCGACAAATGGGAGTATTGCTCCGTCATTAGCTAATTTTTTGCCAGAGATATCTACTACCCAGTATATTACAAAGAAAAATGCAGATACAATCACTGGAGTTCCAAGGCCACCTTTTCTTATGATTGCACCTAGAGGCGCTCCAATAAAGAAAAAGATTAAGCAGGCAAATGATAGAGTAAACTTTCTAAAACGCTCTTCAATTGTTCTTCTGAGCGGATATGCCGTTTGTTACATTTCTCTCTCGTTGTAATCTGCTGTTGCTATTTGTTCGTCTATTCTGCTAATTGCATTTTGTACACCGTTTAGTTCTTGATTAGGATTATCCCATTTGAATAGAGAATCAATAGGGAATAGAGGCATTTTTGCAAATCTTTCCGATGTGTCTAATTGATAACTAGATGTTAAACTGCTATTATAAATTGCTCTTCTTAGCTGTCCATCTAAAAGTTTAGAAAAAGTTGAATCTAAAGAGTCTTTATCTTTATTAAGTTGATTAAGGTTTTTAGACATTACCTCACTTCCATATTTAGAGTCATCAGATTTTTTAAAAGCATAGTTTTGTAGAGGAATAATTACCTTTTGCTCTGTAAAACTTATCCTATTTAGATTTAGGGTAGTATCACCGTAATTTCTTTGATTATCTTCTTCGTAGTTTGTTCCATTAAATAAGGTAAATACTAGGCTAGTTTTATTTGGCGATAATTTAATTATACCAGAATCGGCAACGGTCATGCTTACATTTCCTTTGTTCTTACTATGGTCGTAAACCATAACCTCGTAAATAGCACCATTCTCTCCATTTTTAGTTACCCTAATTGTATATCCATCTATTCCATTATAAAAGATACCTGTTGGAATTTTTATTTCTTCTTTTGTTCTTCCAATATCTTCTCTTAGAGTATAAATGTTGTTATATGCTACAGGAATAAGATTATTTGATGCAAAGAAGGCTGCTACTGAGATAATAGCAGAAACATAAATAAGAGGTTTTAGTATCCGTTGTAATGAAATTCCAGCAGCCTTCATTGCTAAAAGTTCGTTATTTTCGCCCATATTTCCCATTGTCATTAGAGATGCTATAAGCGTAGATAGAGGGAGCGCCAAAGGAATAAGTGTAGCACTTCCCCAAGCTAAAAACTCAAATATAATTCCCAAACTTAGACCTTTTCCAACCAATTCATCAATATATAGCCACAGAAACTGCATCATTAGAGTAAATGTAACTATTAAGAAGGTCATTAAAAATGGACCAAAAAAAGATTTAAGTATAAATAGGTCTAATTTCTTCATTCTACTATTATAAAACCAAACTATTATTATTTGGTAGCAGTGTCTACCATTAGGCTTATTGCTTCTGATATACCATTAACATCTTTACCGCCAGCAGTAGCAAGGAAAGCTTGTCCTCCACCTCCGCCATTTATCAATTTTGCTGCTTGACGAATATCCTTTCCGGCATTATAGCCCTGCTCTACTAAGTCTTGAGTGTACATTAGAGTAAGAGAAGGTTTGTTTTGGTATACCGTAGCCGCCGCAAAGATAGAGTTATTAGTTTCATTCTTTAATAGAAATGCAACTTGTTTAACAATATCTGGCTGAAAATCTCCTCTAAGTGTAAGAACATTAATGCCATTAACTAATCTAGCATTCTCTATTACTCCAGTTTTAATTGAATTTGCTCTTTCAATCATATAAGACTCAATGTCTTTCTTAAATGATTCATTCTCTCCAACAAGTTTTGTAATAGCGCTAACAAAATTCCCCTGATTATTAAACATAGACTTAATAGATTGCATCACATCCTCATTGTTTTCTACAATAGATTCTGCATAAGCACCAGTGGTTGCCTCTATTCTTCTTACACCAGCAGCTACGGCCGATTCAGATACTATTTTAAATAAACCAATATTTCCTGTGCGTGAAGCGTGTGTGCCTCCACATAATTCTATGGATTTACCGTACTGAATAACTCTAACATTATCGCCGTATTTTTCGCCAAATAGCGCCATTGCGCCCTTTGCTTTGGCTTCTGCAATAGGGATAGATCTAAATTCGCATCTTTCTGTATTATCTCTGATTAGCTTATTAACCATTCTTTCTACATCCCTCAATATTCTTGCATCTATTTTCTCGTAGTGAGAAAAGTCAAATCTAAAATATGCAGCATTAACAGATGAACCCTTTTGTTCTATATGAGATCCTAAGATTTGCCTCAAAGCATAGTGAAGTAAGTGGGTTGCAGTGTGGTTGTTTTCTATTGAGTGTCTTCTTGCAATATTAATTGTAGCACTAAAGCTTTGATTAAGGTCAGATGGCATTCTTCCACATACATGTATAGGTAGACCGTTTTCTTTTAAAGTATTTATTATCTCAATTACCTCTCCACTGCTAGATTTAATTACTCCACTATCTCCAATCTGTCCACCACTTTCTGCATAGAATGGACTTTGGTCAAATATCAGGTGGAATGTCTCTTGGTTTTTAATTTTTACAGAGCGATATTTAAGAATTTTTATATTGTCTTGTTCGTTTGTATCATAGCCAGTAAACTTAGTTTCAGAAAATGGTGCTAACTCAACCCAGTCGCTTTCTTCCTTGCTACTTGCATTTCTACTTCTGTCTTTTTGTTTTGCAAGTTCCTTCTCAAATGATTTTAAATCTATTGTGTAGGATTTCTCTTTAGCCATTAATTCGGTTAAATCTATAGGAAATCCAAATGTGTCATATAGTAAAAAGGCTTCTTCTCCGCTTATAGTTTTGGTCTCAATATTCTTTTCCATAATAGAGTCCATTAGGCGAATACCTTTTTCTAAAGTTCTTAAGAAAGAATCTTCTTCTTCTCTGATAACCTTTTCTATAAGTGTTTGTTGTTTAACAAGCTCTGGAAAAGCTTCTCCCATTTGTTGTACTAAGGTAGGAACTAATTTACACAAAAGAGGCTCGTTTGTTTGAAGGAAGGTGTAATAATATCTAACAGCCCTTCTTAAAATTCGTCTTATAACATAGCCTGCCTTTACGTTAGATGGTAGTTGTCCATCTGCTATTGAAAAACTAATTGCCCTAATATGGTCAGATATAACTCTCATTGCAATTGCTATCTCGTTGCTAGAATTATATTCTTTGTTGGTCAATTTTTCTATAGACTTAATCATATTAGTAAATACATCAGTATCATAGTTACTTCTCTTTCCCTGAAGTGCCATGCAAAGCCTTTCTAATCCCATTCCAGTATCAACGTGCTTTTGTGGAAGAGGATCTAATTTGCCATTTGCTTTTCTGTTAAATTGCATAAACACCAAATTCCATATTTCTATTACTAGGGGATGACTTTTATTAACTAGGTCTATCCCAGGAACTTGTTCTCTTTCTTGATCGCTTCTTAAATCTATATGTATCTCGCTACAAGGGCCACAAGGGCCAGTTTCTCCCATCTCCCAAAAATTATCCTTCTTGTTACCTAAGATTATTCTCTCATTTGGAAGGAATTTAAGCCATGTATCTTTTGCTTCTTTGTCTAGTTCTACTCCATCCTCTGCGCTTCCCTCAAAGATTGTTGCGTAAAGTCTATCTTTATCTAGTTTATATACTTCTGTTAGAAGCTCCCATGCCCATTCTATTGCTTCTTTTTTAAAATCATCTCCAACGCTCCAGTTTCCAAGCATCTCAAACATTGTATGGTGATAGGTATCGTGTCCTACTTCTTCTAAATCGTTATGCTTTCCACTTACTCTAAGACATTTCTGTGTGTCTGCAATTCTTGTATGATTAATAGTACTATTGCCCAAAAACCAATCTTTAAACTGATTCATTCCTGCATTGGTGAACATTAAAGTTGGGTCATTTTTAACAACCATAGGGGCGGAAGGAACTATGGTGTGTCCTTTAGACGCAAAAAAGTCTAGAAAGGTTTGTCTTATTTCATTTGCTGTCATATTCAATATTTGATATTTAAAGCTATATGGTTTTCTATATATATTAATGTGCAAAAATACTCTTTTTTATTTAATTTTTATGATATTGTCTTTTATTGGTGTGATAATTGTTGAGAATTTGCAGATTTTTTATGAATAAATAAATATTATTATCTATTTGTTTTTAGAAATAAAAATGTATATTTGCAGTTGTTAAAATTTAAAAGTAGATGTCAAAAAGGAAAAGATACGAGTTTAATAAAGAAACATTATCCTATGAATTACACAGAATTCCTTTAACAAAGCGCTTCTCAAAGGGTTTTATTTTGTTCGTTCTTAGCGCGTTCGCTTTTGTGGGATATTATGCTCTGTACACGGTGTATTTAGGATATCAAACGCCAAAGACACTAGAATACAAAAGAAAATCGGCAGAGCTACATTCTAAGTTAGATTTGATAAATAAGAAATTTGATAGAAATTATAAGATACTTACAGAACTAGAATTAAGAGATAATAATGTGTACCGTCCTATCTTTGGTATGGAAGAAATTGCACAAGATGTGAGAAATGCTGGTTTTGGAGGAGTAGATAGATATTCTCATTTAGATAATATGGCTAACTCTAGTTTTTTAACAAACGTAGAAAAGAGTATGGATATTCTATACAAAAAAGCCTTTATTCAATCTCGTTCATATGATGAGGTAACTTTCTTAGCTAAGAGAACAGGAGATATGGCTGTTTGTGTTCCGGCTATTCCACCTGTTGCTTTAGATAGGGTTAAATTGTCTAGTCTCTTTGGTTTTAGAAGAGACCCTTATGATGGAAATCCTAGGATGCACCAAGGTATAGATTTAAGCGGAAATAAGGGAGAGTCAATTTATGTAACTGGTACAGGAAAGGTTATAGAAATTGGATATAATTTCTTTGGCTATGGAACTGAGATAGTTGTAGATCATGGTTTTGGATATAAAACACGATATGCGCATTTACAGAGAGTTTTGGTTAAAGAGGGGGATGTACTTCAGAGAGGTCAGCAAATTGCTACAATGGGAAATACTGGAAGATCTAAAGGAAATCACTTGCATTACGAGGTTATGTATAAAAACAATAGAGTGAATCCTTTAAACTATTATAATCAAGATCTAAAAGGAGAGCAGTATAGGGCTATGGTTAAGCCTTTTGCTAAGGGTGCAAATGAGCAAGTATAAGTTTAATAGAGAGCAATTAAGGTTTATTGAGGATAAAATTGGTCTAAAAGGTTGGCTACTAAGAGTTTTTAAATATCTTTTTGTTAGTATTCTTTTAGCACTTCTGTACTATTTTATCTTATCCTTATTTTACAATACTGAGCAACAAAGACAAATGGCTCGCGAAAATAAACTAATGGAGCAGGAGTATGATAAACTGCAAGAAAAATTAAAAATTCTAAATAACACTGTTAAAAGTTTACAGTTAAAGGATAAGGAAATTTATAGGAATATTTTTAATGCAGATCCTCCAGATTTATATAACACAAATAAGGAAGAATCTAATTTTTATTCTCAGATAGATACCTCGAAAAATGATAATATTTCTGATTTTATTGCTAGTAGTTTAAAAGATTTAGGCAATGAGGCGGATAATATAGCCAATTTGCTAAGTAGTATAGACTCTAATTTGCTAAAGTTAGGTGATGAAAGTAAAAATATACCGTCTATTGTTCCGATTAGGGATTTCTCTATTGGACAAACTGGCGCTTCTGTAGGAAAAAAAATTAATCCGTTTTATAAAACAGTTGCAGAGCATAGAGGCATAGATTTGCTAGCTGGTATTGGAACAGAAGTGCTTGCCTCGGCAAGTGGAACAGTAGTTTCTACAACAAGGAAAGAAAAAGGTGGAGGAAATACTGTTGTAATAAATCATGGTAATGGTTATGTTACACAATACATGTATTTAGGAGATATCTTGGTAAGGCAAGGTCAGAGGGTGAATCAAGGATCGGTTATAGCTAGAGTTGGTGTTTCTGGAATGTCATTTGCACCACACTTACATTATGAAGTTTTCTTAAATAACAGAGTTCAAGATCCGGTTTACTATTTTTTCTCTCAAATGTCGCCACACAGATTTAAAGACGTTTTAACTATTGCAGCTAATTCGGGACAGTCGCTAGATTAGAATAAATATTAAATATTTTGGATATGCCATACAAGGAGAAAGTTATAGAAAAAATCTACTATTCAATAGGTGAAGTAGCTAAAATATTAGGAGAGAATACCTCTTTAGTTAGGTTTTGGGCAGATAAATTCCCAGAGTTTATTAAACCAGCCAGAACAAAAAAAGGTAATAGAATGTTTACTGCGCATGATTTGGCAAATTTTAAGATGATCTATTTTTTGGTAAAAGATAGTGGTATGACACTAGAAGGGGCAGCAAAGAGAATGAAAGAAAACACTGAGGAAGAAGATCCTAGAGCCCATGTTATTTTAAAATTAGTGGAGATAAAAGAAAAATTACTGGAGATAAGAGAATCATTTTCTACAGAGAAAAACAGTGATTTTTTAGCACAATAATTATATGAGATATAAAGCGTTAGATATAGTAAGACCAATAGAGGAATTAGCTCCAATTTACACTAAAGAATCGTGGGATAATTGTGGCTTTTTAATAGGAGATAAAGATAAGTATGTTAGTTCGGCACTTTTAGCTCTAGATTGCACAGAAGATGTGGTAGATGAGGCAATTAAGAATGGTAATGATATCATTATTACGCACCACCCATTAATTTTTTCGCCTTTAAAAAGTATTACTCCTTATACTTTAGCAGGTAGGACAATAGAGAAGGCTATAAAGAATAATATAATTATTTATGCTGCTCATACTAATTTAGATAAAGCCGAGCAAGGCTTAAGTAAGTTAATGGCAGATAGTTTATCTCTGATAAATTGCAGCGTGCTGTCTAAAGATGGTTTTGGCCTTGTTGGAGAAGTTAAGCCAGAAAATAAGCTATACTTTCCCCAATTGATAGAACTACTAAAGAAGCAATTTAAAGTAGATATTATAAGGTGCTCTAAGCCAATTAATAGCTTAATTACTACTATTGCTGTTTGTAGTGGCTCTGGGCAGCAGTTTATAGGTGATGCTATAGAAAAAAAGGCTCAGGTTTATATAAGTGGAGATATAAGTTATCATAACTTTTATGTTCCCAATAACATGCTTGTTATTGATATAGGCCATTACGGAAGTGAATTTGGAGTAACAAAATTTTTATACAACTTAGTTTCTAAAAATTTTGCTAACTTTGCGGTTTCAATAACAGAACAAAATAATAATCCAATATATTACTATTAAAGCTAAGATATGGCTACAAGTAAAAAAATTAACACAGTTGTAACTCCTAGTGGGGGGGAGACTTTTGCGTCTTTGCAAATTGCCAAGAATCTGGATACAGAAATAAGCATGGAGGTAAAACTCCAACTTCTTTACAAATTGCAGCAAACAGACTCTAAAATAGATCAAATTTACCTTTTAAGGGGAGAACTTCCTCTAGAAGTGCAAGATTTGGAGGACGATATACAAGGCTTGCAGACTAGATGTATGAATCTGCAAAAGGAGATTAAAGAGATTGAAGCTCTTATTGCCCAAAAAAAACAAGATATAATTTCTGGAAAGTCTCTAATTGAGAAATATGAGACGCAAAGAAATAATGTTAAGAATAATAGAGAGTACGACTCATTAACAAAGGAGATAGAGTTTCAAGGTCTAGAATTGCAACTTTGCGATAAAAAGATTATAGATAACACTAAGTTATTAGCTGAGAAAAAAGAGGCTTTGGCTTTAGTTCATCAAAATCAAAAAGGAAGGGAGCAAGATCTTGTAAATAAAAAGAAAGAGCTAGAGAATATTATAGAGGAAACGCAAAAAGAGGAGCAGAGCCTTTTAAAAGAATCTGCAGAGCTAGAATCTAAAATAGAACCTAGATTGCTTAATGCGTATAAAAAAGTTAGGTCTAACGCAAGGAATAGATTGGCAGTTGTAACTGTAAAACGAGATGCTTGTGGTGGATGTTTTAATAAGATTCCTCCTCAAAGACAGATGGATATTATGCTCAGCAAAAAAATTATTGTTTGCGAGTATTGTGGAAGAATATTAGTAAGTTCAGATTTTGAAGAAAATAGATAGTTAAGGAAATGGAGATTCAACCTTACATTTTAAGGGATCTTTTCTTTAACTGCGTAGCTCAAACATCCCCTTCTCCTCTTGGTTTAAATATCCATAGGGCAGAGGGGGTTTTTTTGTACTCTCTGCAACCAGATGGCGTTTCTGAAAAGAAAATTATCGACCTTATATCGGGCGTTTCTGTAAGTAATGTTGGCCACTGTAACAAAGAGATTATTAATGCAATTAATGCGCAGGTAGAAAAGTATTCACACATAATGGTTTACGGAGAAATGATACAAGCTCCGCAAGTTATGCATGCCTCTGTTCTAAGTTCAATTTTACCTCCAAGCTTATCTTGTGTATATTATGTAAACTCTGGAAGTGAAGCAAACGAAGCAGCTTTAAAATTAGCTAAGAGGGTAAGCGGTAGAACAGAGATGATTAGCTGTTATAATGCCTATCATGGAAGCTCGCACGGTGCCTTAAGTATGATGAGCGATACGGCTTTTAAGCAATCATTTGAGCCTCTTTTGCCAGAAGTTAAATACATAAGGTTTAATAATTTAGAAGATTTAAGTATAATTAGTACTGCAACTGCTTGTGTATTAATAGAGCCAGTTCAGGGCGAGGGCGGAGTTAATGTTGCAACTAAGGAGTATATGCAAGCATTAAGAGAAAAATGTAATCAAACAGGCACTTTGCTCATTTTTGACGAAATTCAAACTGGCTTTGGGCGAACAGGAAAAATGTTTGCATTTGAAAATTATAATATTCTTCCCGACATATTAACTTTAGCAAAAGCACTAGGTGGCGGAATGCCTTTGGGAGCTTTAGTAGCATCTAAAGAACTGATGAAAGCTTGGCAAAGTAAACCAGTTCTAGGACATATTACTACATTTGGTGGACATCCTGTTTCTTGTGCGGCAGCTTTGGCCTCTCTTAAAATCTTACTTAGGGAAAATTGGATATCGGAAGTAGAAGAAAAGAGTAAGAGATTTATTAAGGCTCTAAGTGCTCATTCTCAAGTTAAAGAAATTAGAGCAGCTGGACTTTTAATCGCAATTGATTTAAAAAGTTTTGAAAAGGCTCAAAAAATACTATATTTGTTGCTTGATGATGGTGTTCTTACTGATTGGTTTTTATTTCAGGGAACATCTTTTAGAATAGCTCCTCCCTTATGTATCTCAAATGAAGAAATTGATTGGGCTCTAGAGAGGATAATTGGAGCACTGGATAAATTGGATAATTAATTGTCGGGAAGCTAATGGCTAAAATAAATTCAAAAAAAGGGCTAAAAGAGTCTGAACAAATAAAAAATGTAGAAACAGTTGGCTTGGAATCTGGAAAGAAACCACCTCAAGCTGTGGATATAGAAGAGGCTGTACTAGGAGCGCTTTTATTGGAGCCACATTCTGTTGCAGATGTGTTGGATGTGCTTGTCCCAGAGTGCTTTTATAAAGAATCTAACAGAAAAATTTTTAAAGCTATTAGTGCTTTAGCCTTACAGCATGCGCCGGTAGATATCTTTACAGTTGCGCAAGAGTTAAAAAAGACCGATGATTTAGAGGAGATTGGGGGGCCTTATTATCTATCTCAGTTGAGTATGAAGATAGGGGCTGCTGCTCACTTAGATTACCACACTAAAATACTAGTTCAGAAATATATTCAAAGAGAGTTAATTTCTATTTCTTACCAAGTACAGAAAGAATCTTTTGATGATTCTATTCCAGTAGACGATTTATTGGATTCAACTCAGCAGAAGATATTCAATTTGGCAGATAGAAATATGAAGCGAGAGACTCAGAGTGTGCAAGATGTTTTAAATGAGGCTATTGGAGAGTTAGAGGCAGTACAAGAGAGAACAGATGGCCTAAGTGGAGTTCCAAGTGGCTATACGGGTATAGATAGAATTACTTATGGCTGGCAAGCTTCTGACCTTATAATTATTGCGGCTCGTCCTGCAATGGGTAAGACAGCCTTTGTTTTAACTATGGCTAGAAATATGTCGGTTGAGCATAAAGTTCCTGTTGCTGTTTTTTCTTTAGAAATGTCGGCAGTGCAATTGGTAAAGAGGCTTATGACTAGCGAGACCGGTTTGTCTTCTGAAAAAATAAGAGGAGGAAAGAAATTAGAAAGCTATGAGTGGGAGCAGCTAAATACTCGATTAAACCAACTTTCTCAGGCTCCATTATACATAGATGATACTCCATCTCTTTCTATTTATGAATTTAGATCAAAGGCACGTAGGTTGGTAGCATCAGCAGGTGTTAAGTTAATAGTAATAGACTATTTGCAACTTATGGCTGGACCACCAGAGCTAAAAGGAATGAGAGAACAAGAGGTGTCAACAATTTCTAGATCATTAAAAGCAATAGCCAAGGAGTTAAATATTCCAATAATAGCATTGTCTCAGTTAAGTAGAGCTGTTGAAACAAGAGGAGGAGCAAAAAAACCACAATTAAGCGACCTTAGAGAATCTGGTGCTATTGAGCAAGATGCTGATATTGTAATGTTTATTCACCGTCCAGATTATTATGGTATGGCAGAGGACCCATCTCAAGTAGGTTTGTCTGAGATAATAATAGCAAAACACAGAAATGGAGCAACAGCAGAGGTTCCAATGAGATTTAGGTCGTCTGAGGTTAGATTTGTTGATGTAACAGATGCTGCCTTAGATATACCTCAGCAAAATGAAGATTCGTCTGCCTTATATAGTTCTAGACTAGGGGGAGAAGAAAGCGAATTTGACCAGGCAAATGATTTTTTTTAAGAGTAAGAAGATAAAAATTATGAGATGCTTATTTGTACTTATTTATATATTGTTTCTACCATATTTTGGCTTTTCACAATCTAGTGAGCCATATAAAAGTGGAGAGAGTCTTACTTATATCTTAAATTATAAGTGGGGAGCAGTTAATACCGATGTTGGAGAGGCGGTAACAGACTTAAGCTACAATAATGGTATGTTCCATAGTGTAATTAAAGGTAAGACATATAAGTTTTATGATGTTTTTTTTCCTGTAAGGGAACATTTTGAAAGCAAGTTTTATGCTAATCCTATAAAACCATATTATTTCTTTAGAAATACATCGGAGGGTAAGTATAGGATAAAGAACCATTTCTATTTTGACACTATTAATAATGTTATAAAGGCTACAATACAGCATTACGACAAAAGCCCTATTGATACCACTCTTAAAATATTTAACAATACTTTTGATTTAGTTTCGCTATTTTATAAGGTGAGGAATATAGATTTTCATAATCTTCCTAGAGGAGTTAGGCATCCTATATCATTTGCTATTGATGATGATGTATATAATTTTTACTATATATATTTAGGTACTGAGATTAAGAAGATTCCTAAGATAGGCA
>CAXYUL010000002.1:0-23979 GCA_964292095.1 uncultured Bacteroidales bacterium
TTTATTGCTTATTATCCGCACCCAAAAAGTTGCATTTATAAGTTGAACTCAAGTTTAACGCCTGGGGGTTCTCAGTACAAATCGCAATACGAGATAGATAGACTTAACTCATTAGGCTTACAGGATGAGACTTATTATCCTGTTAATCAATTGTCTACAGAAAGGTATACAGCAAAAAATAATTATTTAAATTTAAATATAGGAGCTAAATTTAAAATTATAGATGGCTTAAATATAAATTTAAGATATCAATTAGAAAAAACCAATGGTTTTACTAAAGATTTTAGTTCAAAAGAGTCTTATGCTGTAAAAAGAATGATAAACGATGCAACTCAAACAGATGCACAAGGAGTACATAAGTATAATATTCCAGCAGGTGGAACCATACTTAAGAGCAGCATAGATAATTTCTCTTATACACTAAGAGGCCAAGCAGACTATAGCAAGCAATTAAATAAAGACCATTTTATCCAAGTTTTAGCAGGAACAGAAGTAAGAAAAGTTGTAACATCTAATGATGGATATTATAGAGTTGGTTATGATGACGACAACTTAAGCTATAGTGTAATTGATGAATTAGCCTTAGGTAAAATGTTAAGTGGAACTCAAGCTGTATGGGGAAGCTACTCATTTAAGAACCTTACTCCTAAGACAGGTTACCAAGATAATAGATATTTTTCTTTGTATGCAAATGCTTCATGGGCTTTTAAAGAAAAACTTACTATTACAGGAAGTATAAGAATAGATCAATCTAATTTATTTGGAACAGATCCAAAATATCAATATAGGCCTCTTTGGTCTGCTGGAGCTCATTATGTAATATTGAAAGATTACAGAAAATGGCTAGACAGATTAGTTGTAAGAGCTACTTATGGTATTAACGGAAATATTCCAAAAGAAAATGGCCCTTATTTATTGGCCGCGGTAGACAGAAACGATTATTATACTAGCGAAAGCGCTATGTATATCCAATCTCCACCTAATGCAGAGTTAAGATGGGAGAAAACCCAAGTATTTAATTTAGGTATAGATTTTAGTATGTTTAAAAGCAGACTTAACGGATCAATAGATTTTTATAATAAAAACACATCAGATTTACTAGGCTCTTTTACTACAGACCCTACTCTAGGATGGTCGTCTGTAATAAAGAATTTTGGAAGTATGTACAACAGGGGTATAGAAGTATCTCTAAATAGTGTTAACATAAACACAAATAATTTTAGATGGACAACAAATTTCTTATTCTCATACAATAAGAACGAAATAACTAAAATAGAGACCAGTGGCGAATCTGCATATAATTATTATAGTAGCACTAATAATAGAAAAGGCTATCCTATGGGTGCATTATTTAGTATTAGATATGCGGGCTTAAATGAAAATGGTGCTCCAATTGCTTATAAAGCAGATGGTAGTACTACCTTAAAATATACAGATTTAACTAAAGAAGATTTAGTATATTCTGGAACTTATAATCCACCATATAACGCTTCATTAACTAACACACTATCATATAAAGGTATAGATTTATCTTTTATGTTTGTTTACACCGGAGGTCATGTTATAAGAGATGTTGCAGCAGCTTATTTAATTACATCTCATCCAATTTATATTACAGGAAATTCAGATAAGAATATGATGAATTATTGGAAAGCACCTGGTGATGAGAATAATCCAGACATAAATCCAGCGTTTATGTTTCAATCAACAGTAAGAAATGGTGAGAATATTTGGAGAGCAGCCGATAAGCATGTTAAAAGAGGCGATTTTATCAAATTAAGGGACCTTACTTTAGCATATAATTTACCTCAGTCATGGTTAAAAAAGAGCTTTATAAATGGAGTTAAGATTAGCTTCCAAGCAAGAAATTTATTCTATTGGGCAGCAAATGATAAAGGCTTAGACCCAGAGGTTTGGGAAGGTTACTCTTTATCTCCAACAAGAGGAACCCATTTGCCAGCAGAGTTTACATTTGGTTTAAATCTTAATTTTTAAAATTAACAAACATGAGAAAAATATTATATAATATATTAATAATAGCTACAATACTAGCCTCAAATTCTTGTGGAGATTTTTTAGGTAACAAGCCTAAAGGAATTACTATCCCCAAGTATTACGACGAATATGAAAAACTACTAAATGGTACAAAGCAGAGTGGAAATGATGATTTAGAATATCTAACAGATAATGTTCATCTTTTAAATGAGGATGCAAGTGCCTCATCTTATATTTACATTGGTAAAAATTACAATCAAAGAAATTTATTTTCTTTTGCCCCAGGTCAAATATTTTTAGAGGGGGAGAAAGATGGAACATGGAATAGTGCTTACAAAAGAATTTTTACTTATAACATAGTAGCTAATGAGGTTGTAAAGTCTCAGGGCTCTACAGAACAAAATAAAAAGAGGATACGTGCAGAGGCTCTATTCTCTAGAGCTTACGACTACTTTATGTTGGTTAATATGTATGCAAAACACTATAACCCCAATAGTGCCAATACAGATTATGGTGTTTCATACATAACCGAGGGTAATATTAATCTAATGCCAAATAGAAATACGGTAAAAGAGGTGTATGATAACATTTTTGCAGATTTAAAAGAAGCAGAAGAATCTTTAGCCGAGGTAGTACCAAACAAAACGCATCCAAGTAAAAATGCCTTATATGCATTTTATTCTAGAATTTACCTTACAATGGGTAATTTTGAAAAAGCCTTAGAAAATGCAAATAAGGTATTGGAATATAATTCAGATATTTTAAATTTAAACGATTACATTAAGCAAGAGGGCAAAACTTGGGATAGGGTAGTTCTTAAAGAAGATGCAACTAAGCGTCTTCCCGACATAGATCATCCAGAGGCTGTATATATTAGCTTCCTACCATCTAATTTACAAGGTTCTGTACTTTTAAGCAAAAGTGCAAGGGAATTGTTTAAGAAAGATGTCCCAGAAGGAGTACAAGATTTAAGAAAAGAGTATTACTGTGCAGAAGATGTGGTAAACTTAGGTGGTACACCAGAGCAGATTCCTGGGGAATGCGCATGGGTATTATATTCAAATATAAATGTAGGTTTTACATCTGTAGAAAGCATGCTAATAGCAGCAGAGTGTGAAGCACGTATAGGTTCTGTAGACAGAGCAATGCAATTAATAAATAAGCTAAGGCAGGCAAGATTTAGCTCTCCTGCTCCTTTAAGGGCAGCTAGTAAAGCAGATGCTCTTAACAAGGTGTTAGAGGAAAGACGTAGAGAGTTTATGATGAAAGGATTTAGATATTTTGATTTAAGACGCTTAAACGTAGAGCCAGAGCATGCTGTAACAGTAAGTCATAGTGCAGATGGACAAACATGGACTCTTAGTCCTAATGATCCAAAATATATTTTGCCAATAAGTCAAGAGGTACTTGATTTTAATCCAGATATGCCAGTTTATGATAGAAAATAGAATGATAATGAAAAAGATATTATTAGCACTAACAATTTTTACTTTAATTAGTATATCAGCTTCTGCAGCCACTAAAGAAGGTATTAACTTCTTTAGTGGCTCTTGGGAGCAGGCTAAAGAGCAGGCCTCTAAAGAAAACAAACTTATTTTTGTTGATTTTTATACTCAGTGGTGTGGGCCATGTTATAATATGGCTAAGAATGTATTTGTCTTACATAGTGTAGGCGTATTTTACAATCAACATTTTATTAATCTTAAGATAGATGCTGAGAATGGAGAAGGAGTTGATTTAGCAAAAAGATACAAGATTGTTTCTTACCCTACTTATGTTTTTATAGATCCTAAAACAGAGCAAGTAGTTCACCGTTCATCTAGCAGACAGTCTGCTGAAACTTTTATTTTTACAGGAAAATCTGCATTAGATCCTAAAACTAGTTCTAGCTATTTAGTTAAGCAAAAAGTAGAGGGAAGTACAGATGGAGAGTTTCTTATTAATTATGCAAACTATGCAGGTTCGTGTTATAAAAAGGATGAGCTTAGTTTGGCCATTAAACAATTAAGTTCATTACAGGATTATAGCCTCTCTAATCCAATGATATGGGCTTTATTTAAGACTTATGCGCTTGGAAGAGATAATAAATATTTTGAGGATTTTATTGCTAATATCCCTAAATATAAACAGCTCTATGGTGATAAAGAAGTAGAAGATAAGTTGTTTGCAGAATGTCAAATTTTAACTAATGATAATGAGTTGGAGAATATACCTAATTTTGCAGGCAAAGATTTTTTAATATTAAAATATAAAGCCGACAAAGCAAGATCTAAAAAAGATTATGTTTTAGCAGCAAAATACGCAGACGAGCTTATGGCAGGCTATAAAGAATATGAAAAAGAAAAATGCGAGTTTTTTGTATTCTTTGCTAGGAGCAATCAGTACGGAGAATGCCCAGAAGCATGGCATAATAAATGTTTAGAGATTAGCCGCTATGTGGCTTATAATTCGCCAGATAGAGACGAGATGTTAATACATTATGAGTATGCAAAACAGTTAGAGCTTAAGCTTAAAAGAGCAAATGTAGCACTATCTGAGCC
Source organism: uncultured Bacteroidales bacterium (assembly GCA_964292095.1). Taxonomy (GTDB): domain Bacteria; phylum Bacteroidota; class Bacteroidia; order Bacteroidales; family UBA932; genus Egerieousia. Next base: position 4,536 of record CAXYUL010000002.1, read on the forward strand.
ATCTTTTGGTGTAAAGGAATATAGTCTAAGACCTCTAGATTTAAAGCAGAAGCCAAAAAGAAAATAAAGAAAATAAATAAAATAAAAAAAAAATTAGGGTAAACTCTAGCTAAAGTGTAATATTAGTAGTTAGAATTTATAGTTAATAGAAAGTTTTTTTAGTTATAACAACAAAATTTGGATAGAAGTTTTCATAATTACTTAAAAACTATTCTTAGGTGTAAGGATTTTTAAATAAAAGGTTATATTTTCAACCGTTTGTTTAAAAATCCTTATTTTTTATACAATTTATTAATGTTAGCGCTAAAATTATTAATAGAAATTAAATATTAGATATGAAGTTAAATCTTAAAAAATTAATTAAAGAGTATGCGATTATGGCCATTGCATTGGCTATATATGTATTTGGTTGGACTGCTTTTATTATTCCTAATGGCTTTCCAGGAGGAGGAGTAGCTGGATTATCATCAATTATATTCTATGGTTTTAATATTCCTATATCATACACATATTTTATTATGAATGCAGTTCTTTTGGCCATAGGTTTTGCTGTACTAGGAAAGGGATTTGGAATAAAAACAATTTACTGCATAATAGTAACAACTCTTCTTTTTGAGTACTTGCCGCTTATTCCTTGGAAGTCTGATATTCCCGACAAATTAATAAATGCAATAATTGGAGGAGTGCTTAGTGGTATAGGAATAGGTTTTGTTTTCCAACAGTGAGGCAGCACAGGTGGAACAGATGTGATAGCTTTGGTAATTAATAAATATAGAGAGGTTTCTCCGGGTAAGGTGTTTTTAGTAGCAGATTCGCTTATTATTACCTCAATTCTCCTTTTGCCAGAAAAAGGTTTAGCCGATGTTATTTATGGTTATATAGAGATTATTGCTTTTACGTATACAATAGACCTTGTTTTAACAGGAACCCAACAATCTGTGCAAATTATGATTGCTTCTAAAGAAAACCATAAAATTGCAGACGAATTATGTTTGCAAATGGGAAGAGGTGTAACGGCAATAAAATCTGTTGGCTGGTACACTAAAAACGAAAGCGATTTGCTTATGGTTGTAAGTAGAAAGAATAAGATGCAAGAGGTAATGAATACAATAAAAACTTACGATAATAGGGCGTTTATTACTGTAAACTCGGTAATGGGTGTTTATGGCGAAGGTTTTGATAACTTGCGTTAAATAACTTGTTTTTTAGTAAACTTTAATTGTGTCTGCTATTATTTTAGGAAAAAATTCTTGCTCTAATAGATGGATTTTAGCTGCTACATCCTCTGGTGTATCTGTACTTGTTACTTGGCATTTAGCTTGAAATAAAATTTGACCATTATCATATACTTTGTCTACTAAATGAATTGTAATTCCACTTTCTTTTTCTTTAGCATCTACCACAGCTTGGTGTACATGGTGGCCATACATTCCTTTTCCTCCAAATTTAGGAAGTAGGGCAGGGTGGATGTTAATTATTTTATTTTCAAATTTAGAAATAATGTATTCTGGAATTTTTAATAAGTATCCAGCTAAAACTAAGTAATCTATTTGATATTCTTTTAATATATATAGAAGTTCCTCTGAGTCTTCTTTGCAGAGAGATTCCTTGCTTAGTACCACTTGAGGTACATTTAACCTCTCGGCACGTTCTAGGACATAGGCATTAGGCTTGTTGCAGATAAGCAAACTTACCTTAGCAGGGTTGTTTTTATATTTGTAGGGAAGATTATAATTAAAGAAATTAATAATGTTTTCTGCGTTTGTTCCGCTTCCCGATGCAAAGATTGCTATTTTTTTCATCTTATGTATATGTATTGAGCGGCAAACTTACATATTTTTTTTTGTATTGCAAATATAGTCCTGCTGTAGTTGCTGAGGGCGTACTTAGCATTTTTTTTGTACTGTTTTGGCCTAGCAATTGCTTTTTAGAAAAAAATGTTTACCTTTGCACTTCGTATTAAGGATAGTTTCCTTGTAAAGTACTAGCTAATGCTCTGTGTGTTAGGAGATTATTTTTATACAATACAATTTTTAAAAGAGTTTTTATAAACTGAATGTTAAAATAAAAACATAAAACTAAATTATTAACTAATTTTTTTTACAATCATGGCAGATATTACTTCTAAAGTTAAGGAGATCATCGTTGACAAATTAGGCGTGGACGAAAATGAGGTTACACCACAAGCAAGTTTTACCAAAGATTTAGGCGCTGATTCACTTGACACAGTAGAGCTTATCATGGAGTTTGAGAAAGCGTTTGAAATAACAATTCCTGATGAGGCTGCAGAAAAGATAGCAACAGTAGGTGATGCTATTTCTTATATTGAGAATAACAAGAAATAATTTATTAACAGAATAATATGGAGTTAAAAAGAGTTGTAATAACTGGATTAGGAACAATTAATCCTTTGGGAAATAACGTAAGTGAGTATTTTACAAATCTGAATAACGGAGTAAGTGGGGCTTGCCTTATAACTAGGTTTGATACTACTCTTTTTAAAACTAAATTTGCATGTGAAATAAAGGATTTTGATCCGGCGAACTTTGGAATAGATAGAAAGGAGGCAAGAAAAACTGATAGGTTCTGCCAATATGCTTTAATAGCAGTTGATGAGGCTATAAAAGATTCTGAGCTTAATGTAGAGGAGGTAGACAAAGACAGAGTTGGGGTTATTATAGGTTCTGGAATAGGTGGAATAGAAACACTTACGCAAGAAATAATGGGCTATAGCGAGGGAGGATGTATCCCGCGTTTTAGCCCAACTCTTATTCCTAAAATGATACCAGACATGGCAGCGGGTTTGGTTTCTATTAAGTATGGCTTTATGGGGCCTAATTATGCTGCTGTTTCGGCTTGTGCATCTTCTTCACATGCCATGGGCAATGCTTTTGATCTTATTAGATTGGGTAAAGCTGATATAATAGTTACAGGTGGTGCAGAAGCGGGTATTACAATTCCTAGTATTGGAGGATTTAATTCTTCTCAAGCTCTTTCTACTAATAATGATGATTATATATCGGCAAGTAGACCTTTCGACAAAAACAGAGATGGCTTTGTAATGGGTGAAGGTTCTGGAATTTTAATTTTTGAAGAATATGAGCATGCGATAGCACGTGGAGCAAAAATTTATGCAGAAATTGCTGGTACTGCAATGACTGCTGATGCTCATCATATTACAGCTCCACATCCAGAGGGGCACGGAGCAATTCAAGTAATGGAGTTAGCGTTAAAAGAAGCTGGTATTTCTACAGATGAAGTAGATTATATTAATGTCCATGGAACATCAACACCATTAGGAGATATTGCAGAGTTAAAAGCAATTAAAGCTGTATTTGGAGATCATGCTTATGATCTAAATATAAGTTCAACAAAGTCTATGACAGGTCATCTTTTGGGTGCAGCTGGAGCTATAGAATCATTAGCATGTATAAATGCTATATGTAATGGAATTGTTCCTCCTACTATTAATTTTAAAGATGAGGATCCAGAGATAGATTATAAATTAAATCTTACTTTAAATAAGGCTCAGAAAAGAGAGGTAAAAGTTACTCTTAATAATACCTTTGGCTTTGGTGGTCATAACTCTTGTCTTGTTTTTAAGAAATTTTAATTAAATTTTCTAAAATAAATAGCTTTGCCTTGGATTTTAATCTGAGGCTTTTTTGTGCTTAGATATTATGCCCAGCGCCTTTGGTCTAGTTTAATAAATATAAACAACATGGTGGTAAAACTCCATAGAGACGATCCTCCATAACTTAAGAAAGGAAGTGGAATTCCAATTACAGGAACTATGCCTAGGGTCATTCCTATGTTTATAAAAACGTGCATAAAAAAGCAGGAGGCTATGCAGTAGCCATAAATTGCAGTAAATTTATCTTTTTGCCTTTCTGATAAATATATTATACGAATTATAAGGCTCATGTATAATAATATTACTATGCTTGATCCAACAAATCCCCATTCTTCGCCAACTGTGCAGAATATAAAATCTGTACTCTGTTCTGGTACAAAATTAAATTTTGTTTGAGTTCCATTTAAATAGCCTTTGCCTAAAAAGCCACCAGTGCCTATGGCTATTTTAGACTGGTGTACATTATAGCCGGCTCCTTTAAGGTCTTCTTCTATACCTAGCAAGTTTTCTATTCTGGCCCTTTGATGAGCTTGTAGGATATTATCAAATATAAAATCTACAGAAAAAATTAGCATTAGTGAGGCTAATGCACCAAGTAAACTTAATTTTACGTATCTGAGTTTCTTTTTTGTACTTATAAGTAGAGAACGAATAAATATTGGAAGTAGTATTATTATAGCCCAATACTCCAATTTTATTTGTTTCATAAAACCCATAAAACTAATGTTAGATATAGTTGGAAGTAATGAGAGTAGTGTTGCAATAAGTATAATCCCAATGGCATCAAATAGCAATCTGCCCTTTATTATTGATATAATTACCGATGTAATTATAAATAAAATAATAATAGAAACTAGTGGCGTAAAGCTAAGAGTTGTAACAAAGAATAGAATAGAAAGTAGTCCAAAAACTAATATCCAACCGCTCCAGCCTTCTCTGTAAAGAACAAAGATAAATCCTAAATAAACTAGTGCAGAACCTGTTTCTTTTTCAAGTATTATAAGAAGCATTGGTATTAAGATAATACATGCAACACTAATAGCATCCTTGCTTCTAGAGAGTTTGAAATTGTATTTGCTCATTATATACGATAGAAATAGAGCGGTGCTTATTTTAGAAATTTCTGCTGGTTGAAAGCTTATTGGACCAAGTACAAACCAAGATTTAGAGCCATTTATTTCTTTACCCAAAAATATAACGGCTAGCAATAGTAAGGTTACACCTATGAATATTGCTGGGGAGAGGACATTGTATATTCTAGGATTAAGTACAAATAATATTAGAAATGCAATTATAGATGAGCTAAATATCCATATTAATTGCATGCCGTATCGTCTGCTAAAGTCAAATACAAAGTTATGCTCTTCTGTGTATACAGAGGAGTATATATTCATCCAGCCAAAAATTACCAGAGTAAAATAGATGCTAATTAATATCCAATCAAATTTTCCGCTTTTAACATTATCTCTCATAATCTATTTTTTTTTGATTGGCACATTGCCTAGTAAATTAGTTTGAATCATTGTTTGCTCTAGATCCTTTCTAGAAGTTGAGTCTCTTAAGTATTTTTCTACAAGCAAAGAGGCAATTGGTGCTGCGTATGTTCCACCGTATCCGCCATTTTCTATATATGCTGCAACAGCAATTTTGGGATTATTTTTTGGCGCAAAGCATATAAATACAGAATGGTCTTTGCCGTGAGGATTTTGAGCTGTTCCAGTTTTTCCACAAATATCTAGTCCATTGACAGCTGCTCTTGATGCTGTTCCACCAGAGCCAGGCCCAGAGTTTACTGCCATATACATTCCCTCAACAAGAGGTTCGTAGTGTTTAGCATCTACAAGTGTTTTATGCTTCTCTTTAAATCTTTGGTCTATTTTAGTATTTGGTGAGTCTTTAACTAAATGAGGAATGTAGTAATAACCCCTATTTGCTATTATTGCAGATAGGTTTGCAAGGTGTAGTGGCGTTGTTCCTATTTCTCCTTGACCTATAGAAAGAGAAATTATAGAAAGTGATTTCCATCTGTTTTTACCGTGAATTTTATTGTATGTGGCTTGTGTTGGGAGAGTACCTCCAAGTTCAGCCGGAAAATCACTCCCTAATTTTTGTCCAAAGCCAAAACTCATTACCATGTTTCTCCAATGTTCAAAACCTTTTTGCACAGAGCCAAATTTTGGATTGTCTATTATATCCCTAAAAACATTGCAGTAATATGCATTGCAAGACATCATTATTGAGTGCTCAAAATCTAGTGGAGATGGATGCAAGTGGCATCCAACCCTTATTCCACCAGCTGTATATCCCATGTGGCACCCATATTTTGTGTCGGGAGTAATAAGATTATCTTCTAAAGCTATAAGTCCGTTTACTAGCTTAAATACCGATCCTGGAGGATAGGCCGACATTACAGCCCTATTAAACATTGGTTTATATGGGTTTTTGGAAATCTCTTTGTAGTGCTTTCTTATATCTGCTATTTGGTCTATATCTATAGATGGACTAGAAACAATGGCTAATATCTCTCCTGTACTAGGCTCTATTGCCACTAGACTTCCAACTTTGTTCTGCATAAGGAGCTCTCCATATTGCTGTAGATATCCATCAATGGTAGAAATTATATCTTTTCCGGGTATGGCATTTTTATCATATTTTCCATCTTCAAAGTTAGAGTGTATTCTATTGTGAACGTCTCTTAGATAGATAGTATAGCCTTTCTCTCCTTTTAAGGTATCTTCGTAGGAGTGCTCTAGGCCGCTTGCTCCAACATAATCTCCCCTTTTATAGCTTGGATGTTTTCTTAAATATGCGGTATCTACCTCCGTTATGTACCCAAAAAGGTTTGCGCCAGCTCTAAATGGGTAGTAGCGTGCTGTTCTAGATAAACCGCTAAATCCTTGAAACTTATAAGCCTTTTCTGCAAAAATGCTGTATCTTTCTGCCGATACTTGTTTTAAAAATGGAAGTGTTTGATAACCAATTTTTCTGCGGTATTTTTTGTATTCTTTTAGTTTTGCCCTTACATATACTATGTTAAGCGAGAATGTGTTACAAAAATCTACAGTATCAAATTCTTTTATTTCTATTGGAGTAGCCATAATATCGTAGGTGTTTTTATTACCTACCAAAAGATTATTATTTCTATCTAAAATAACTCCTCTAGCAGGATACCTAGTCTCATATTTATAGGCATTATTAACAGCAGTAATTTTATATTCCTCGTTAAGAATTTGTAAATTAAATAACTGAAAAATAATAATTAAGCCAAATGCAATAAGGCCAAATATTAGTATATTCTTTTTCTCCAAAATTAAGAATTTATTTAATAATTTGTTTAACAAGTATATTCCCGACAAATAATGCAAGAACTACGTTTATAATAATATTTAGTGCAAATCTAATAAAGACGTACAATAATGAAAAAGATCCTATTGAATCTAGGGGAATGTATACGGTAAAATATATGGTAAAAAGCAAAAAATAGATTATTGCTTGTTTCCACAGATAAATCTCGTTGCAAATAAGGGTGGGTGATTTCTCTATTACGCTTTTAGGAACTGTAATGTGTACTATTGGATTTTTAAAGATAGTAATTGCTAGTAGGGCAGAGGCATTTATGCCAATTATTCCTTCTGTTAGAATGTCAATTATTAGACCGTAGGTAAATGCGCAAATCATTAATAATGAGCCGTTAAGTTTAAAGGGGAGTGCAAAAATAAAAAGTGGAAAAATGGCTATGTATATCATAGGCCATATATTAACAAACTCATTAATTAGCATTTGTATAATGAGAAGTGTTGAGGCTAATAGTATATATTTTATGGTTTTACTCATGGTATTTATATTTTATCTATAATAATAGTAGATAGAGAGTCTATTTCTGCTCTTCCAACGTTTTTAGCCACTATTACGTAGTCTAGGGTGCTGTAGTTTAGAAATAGTTTAACATTAACAGCCCTATGTGTACCATTTATTATCTTGCTATCTTTAACCAGACCAATAGGAATATTTTCTGGAAAGAACGACGATTTTCCGCTTGTATATACTGTGTCTCCTGCATTAATACTAATGTGCTGTGGAATATCATTTAAAACGCATGTGTGAGTGTTTTTTTTATCCCAGCTCATTGTGCCAAAGGCATCTGTTTTCCCAACTTTTGCACTAATTTGCTGTGAACTATTTAAAAATGAAACTATATATGAGTAGTTTTTACCTACATTTCTAACTATTCCAACTACGCCATTTGGCATAATAACACCCATATCGTTTAAGATACCATCTTTTGCCCCTTTGTCTATGATTATGTAATTATGTGTGCTGTTGATGCTGTTTTTTATTACTTTAGCCCACATAAAATCATAGGATCCCTTATACACTAGTAGAGAATCTTTAGAACGTATAAGGGATTCAAAATTATTACTAAACTCGCATCCTTTGTATTTATCAAGTTGGTCTTTAAGTTTTCTGTTTTCGTTCATAAGTGCTACATTATCCCAAAACATTTCTTTATAAAGACCTTTTAGGTTAGTGTAATTTCTTACAGAACTTCCAGCTTGCCAAAGGGAGTATTGTAAATTTCTCATTGCCTCAAATAGCCTAAAATGTTGAATGATGCTATTATTATAAATAAAGAAAAGACAAATTATTTGCAAAGCTACAAATAAAAATACCCTCCATGCAAATGTATAAAAACCGTTTGGCAACCTCATTTTTTACAAATTATCTCATTAAGAATGGAAGATGCTCTGCATTTTTAAGAGCTAAGCTAGTTCCTCTTGCAACTGCGCGCAATGGATCGTCTGCAACATGAAAAGGAATGTTAATTTTTTCGTATAATCTCTTGTCAAGTCCTCTTAATAAAGCGCCGCCTCCTGTTAAAAAGATTCCTTTTTGAACTATATCTGCATATAATTCTGGTGGTGTTTGTTCTAGTACTGATAGCACCGAAGCCTCTATTTTTGCTAGAGATTTATCTAAGCAGTGGGCAATTTCTTGAGATGTAACCGCAACCTCTACTGGGTGAGCTGTCATCAAATTAGGACCTCTAACAATATATGGTTCTGGACCATCCTCTAATTCTGATATTGCAGCACCTGCATTAATCTTAATTAGCTCTGCGGTAATTTCTCCAACTTTTATATTATGCTGTTGGCGCATATATTGTTGAATTTCAGAAGTGAATACATCACCTGCAACACGAATACTTTCTTTACAAACTATACCTCCAAGGGAAATAACAGCAATCTCTGTTGTTCCACCTCCAATATCCACAACCATATGTCCACTTGGGGCCTCAACGTCTAGCCCTATTCCAAGTGCTGCTGCCATTGGTTCATAAATAATATATACATCCCTTCCTCCAGCGTGTTCAGAAGAGTCGCGGACTGCTCTAATCTCTACCTCCGTACTGCCAGATGGAATGCATACTACCATTTTAAGACTAGGTGTAAAGATGCTTTTTTTATTATTTATCATTTTTACGAAACCTCTAATCATAAGCTCTGCTGCATTAAAGTCTGCAATTACTCCGTCTTTTAGAGGACGTACTGTTTTAATATTGGGATGAGTTCTCTCGTGCATTAATCTGGCCTTATGCCCATAGGCAATAGGCTTTCCAGTATTTTGGTCTATTGCTACAATAGAGGGCTCGTCTACAACTATTTTGTCATTCATAAAGATGACTGTATTTGCTGTCCCTAAGTCAATTGCTAACTCTTGGGTTAAAAAAGAGAATGCCATATATAATTTATTTTTTTTCGAATTAAATAATTAAGAACTTCTAATGTTTAAAGTGTCTTATACCTGTTGTAACCATAGCAACATTGTTTTTGTTGCAAAAATCTATGCTTTCGCAGTCCCTAATTGAGCCACCAGGTTGTATTACTGTTTTAATTCCATGTGCTGCAGCAATTTCTACGCAGTCTGCAAAAGGAAAGAAAGCATCTGAAGACATTACAGCACCTTCTAAATTAAAATTAAAAGATTTAGCCTTTTCGATTGCTTGTCTAAGAGCGTCAACTCTAGAAGTTTGTCCTATACCGCTAGCTAGTAATTGCTTGCCTTTAACAAGAACTATAGCATTAGATTTAGAGTGTTTTACTAGTTTATTAGCAAAAAGCAAATCTTCAATTTCATCTGCTTTAGCTTGTGTGTTTGTAACCGATTTTAGATCTTTAGCAGATTCTGTGTAGCTGTCTCTATCTTGAACAAGTACACCGCCTAGTAAAGAGCGGAATTTGTTTTGTGATAGTAAAGTGTTGTTCATCTCTAAAATAATTCTATTCTTTTTATTTTTTAGAATTTCTAGAGCCTCTAAGGTGTATGAAGGAGCAATAATAACTTCAAAGAAAATTTTATTAATTTCTTTTGCGCTATCTATATCTATATCTCTATTTGCAATAATAATACCTCCAAATGCAGAAACAGGGTCTGCTTCTAAAGCTTTTTTCCATGCAGATAATATATTTTGTTCACTTGAGCATCCACAAGCGTTGTTATGTTTAATTATAGCAACAGTTGGTTCTGTAAAATCTGAGATAAGTTCAATAGCCGCTTCTATATCTAACATATTATTGTATGATATCTCTTTCCCATGTAATTGCTTTGGTAAGGAATCTTTATCTGCATATAATACGCCTTTTTGATGAGGGTTCTCTCCGTATCTTAATGTTTGCGCTTGTGTTTGACTTTGTGCAAAAACAGGAATATTAAACTTAAGATTAAAGAAATTGAAAATTGCCGTGTCGTAATGAGAACTAGTGAGAAATGCTTGTGCTGCAAAATATTCTCTTTGACTTAATGTGCTAGCTCCTTTTTGTCCTTTTAATAAGTCTAGTAGCATTGCATAATTATCTTTAGATGGAATAATTACAACATCATTAAAGTTTTTTGCTGCTGCTCTAATAAGACTAATTCCGCCTATATCTATTTTTTCAATTATTTCAGCCTCGCTTGCGCCTGCTTTTACGTATTCTTCAAATGGGTAAAGATCTACTATTACAAGGTCTATGTTAGGGATATCGTACTCTTTTGTTTCTACTATATCTTGTTTGATATCACGTCTATTAAGTATTCCTCCAAATACTTTTGGATGTAGCGTTTTAACTCTTCCTCCTAAAATAGAAGGATACCCAGTTAGATCCTCTACTCGTTTTACTGGGATATTTAGGCTTTTAATAAAATCGTATGTTCCGCCAGTTGATAGAATTTCTACTCCAAGCTTACTAAGTTCTTGTACTATTTCTGCTAAACCGTCTTTATAATAGACCGAAATAAGGGCTCTTTTTATCTCTTTCACAAAAAAATTATTTAAAAAGTTATTTGGCGTAAAATTACAAATTATTAAGGAATAATTTGTAATTATTATTCATTTTTATTCTAAATTTGTTTTTTTATGTAAAGTATGAAGTATTTTGTAATAATAACAGCAGGCGGAAGTGGCCTAAGAATGGGTAGTAATTTGGCTAAGCAGTTTTTGGAGTTAAAGGGTAAACCTATTCTGTTACACACTATTGAGCTATTTAGATCCCTACCTTTTGATGTGGAAATTATCCTTGTGCTTCCTGTCGCCTATAAGGAATACTGGAAAAAATATTGTTTGGATAATAATCTGTGGTTTAAGTATACTATTGTGTCGGGAGGAATAACTAGATTCCATTCTGTAAAGAATGCCCTTGCTTATGTTCCTAATAATGCAATTGTTGCTGTGCATGATGGTGTGAGACCTTTTGTAGATAAAAAACTTTTGGAAAGTTTGTTTAAAACAGAATTTAGTGGTTTTGCAGGGATGATTCCTGTTATGCCGGCCATTGAGTCTATGAGAGAGAGGGTTTTAGATCAAAAAGGAGTAGATATTGGAACAAAAACAGTTAACAGGGATATGTATATGTTTGTCCAAACACCACAAGTTTTTAATTCTAGCATTTTAAAGGAGTGCTATCAACAAGCCTTCGATCCTTCTTTTACCGATGATGCATCAGTTGTTCAAAAAAAAGGATACGATATTAGAACTTGTGAGGGTAGCCGTTTTAATATTAAGATTACTAAGCCTGAGGATTTGCAGCTTGCAGAGCTTGTCTATTCTTTTCTCGAGAGGCAAAATCTTTAACCCAAACTTGTCTTTCAATTGCTTGATCTAGAGATATTAATGTTTCCGTTTGCTGTACACAAGGGATGTATTGTATGGTATTGATAAGTACTTCCATTAGGTGATCGTGGTCTAAACAGTAAAGTTTAAGCATTAGTGAGTGTTTGCCGGTTATAAAATGGCATTCTACTACTTCCGAAATTTTCTTTAAGGCCTCAATAACCTCTGGGTACTTATTTGCCTCAGAAAGTGTAACCATAACAAAGGCGCATACGTTTAATCCAAGAGTTTGGGGCTTTACTAGTAAGCGTGATCCAGTAATTATTCCAAGAGTTTCCATTTTTTTTACTCGTTGGTGAATTGCGGCTCCGGATACTCCACATTCACGAGCTATCTCTAAGAATGGCATTCTTGCATTTTTTACAAGAAATGAGAGTATTTTCTGGTCAGTTTCGTCAATTTGGTATTTAGGCATAGACTTATAAATTTAAATTAAAGAGCACAAATATACAATAAAAATATTGATTTGTGTTATGAAAAATAGAAAAATGTAAGACAAAACAAAAAACTTCTACTGATTATACTTTTGATAAAAAAATAACCATCTTAAGGGAATTTCGCCAGTGCAGGCGCATTTATAGTCGCTAAAGGAACAGGGAACTAGTTTGTAATTTGAACTTTGGTTTAATGGGATACAAATCCACCAGCGTCCAGTAAGAGTACTTGTTATAAAATTGATTTCTTGCTGTGAATTACCCATTTTAACAATTTTCTTATTAAAAATCTCGCCTAAATTTTCTTCGCATGGAAATTCTGGCATATTTATAATAATTCCAGAGCAGATATGCCAAATAATCTGAACAATTAGTTTTGTGCAAATATTGCAAATATTGCTTGTTTGTGAGAGAGAATTGTAAATGAATATTTGTTTATCTCCAAGCGAAAGTCCAATATAGCGGGCTATATGGCAAATTTCTTCTGCGTATAGTCCATTTGGATTACTTTGTAATGAGTAAGGATAGTCGCTATAACGCAAAGAATCTAAATTAATAAAAAAATAATCTTTATTCCTTAATAAAGACTCGGTCTGTAATATATCGTCTCTTATTTCTCCTAATCTCATTTGTTCAAAGTATTTATCTTGAAGCTTTGATAACTTTTGATGTTTATAGAGATAACTTTGATAAGCTAAATGGCTAAATTCAGTAGCATTTTTATCTTTTAAAATATGGTCTAACACATCATTATTCTCGCTACCCATAGATAAAAGTGCTGCACTATATGAACTTTTTGGAAGGAAAGTTTTGCTATTTATAATACTGTGCTCAAAATAGTTGATACAAGGGATTTTATTTTCTCTGCATATAGAGACCAGACTTAGTGCTTCTTGCTCGCTGCAATTAATTAGTATAAAATTAAACTTTTCTGTAAAGAATAAAGAATTAATCTCCTCTAAAAATGCAGAGCAGTTGCTCCCAATATAAGCTATAACGGCCTTGCAGGCTGGTCTTTTGCTTGCAAAGCTGTTATAATCATATAGCTTAAAACTTGCCATATTATTTTTTTGTTTTTCTTGTGGTCTTTTTAGGTGTTTCTTTTACATGTTCTGCGGCACTTTCTATAATCTGTAAACACGCTGCGGCATCTAAAGATTTTGGATCGGTGCCTTTTGGAATTTTATAGTTCTCTTTGTTGTGTCTAATATAAGCACCAAATCTTCCATTTAACACTTGTATGTCTTGGTCTTTAAATTCGCTAATAAACTTAGCTTTTTCTTTCTCTATGTTTTCTAAAATTAATGTTTTGGCTTCGTTAATATCAATAGTATGAGGATCATATACTTTTCCTAAAGAAATAAACTTACTATTGTATTTTATATATGGGCCAAATCTTCCAATAGCTGCAACAACATCTTTTCCATCTATTGTGCCTACTGTTCTTGGAAGTGAGAACAACTCTAAAGCATCTTTTAAGGTTATTGTCTCTATAAGTTGACCTTTTAATAAGCTTGCAAATTGCTTTTGAGGATCGTCAGACTCGCCTTTTTGAACTAATGGTCCAAATTTACCTAGCCTCACCGACAATTTTTTACCACTAATAGGATCTAGCCCAAGTACTCTTTCTGCATTAGTGTGAGCGCTATCCTTTAATGTTTCCTCTACTTGTTTATGAAAGCCACTGTAAAATCTCTCAATCTCTTTATTCCAAATAAGTTTACCTTCTGCTATTTTATCAAAATTTTCTTCAACTTTTGCTGTAAAGCCATAATCTAAAATGTTATTAAAATTAAGACTTAGAAAATCGCTTACCAATATCCCAATATCTTGGGGGAAAAGTTTAGATTTTTCTGCACCACTTATTTCGCTTAGTTGAATTTTGCTTATTTCCTTGTTTTTAAGGCACATTTGAGTATAGTGCCTTTCAACTCCTTCTCTATCCTGTTTTTCTATATATCCCCTTTGAGTTATTGTTGAGATAGTTGGAGCGTAGGTAGAAGGTCTACCTATACCCAAATCCTCAAGTTTCTTTACAAGTGAGGCCTCGCTATATCTAGCAGGTTTTTGTGTAAATTTTTCAGCGGCAATAATTTCTAAATCCTCCATCTTCTCATTAATATTTAATGCAGGAAATAATTGATTATCTGCCTCTTGCTCAGGCTCATCATCTTTACTCTCAAAATACAACTTTAAAAATCCATCAAACAACACAAGCTCTCCACTAGAAATAAATTTTTCCGTAATATTACTCCCCTTAATGCTGATGTTAGTTTTTTCTATCCTTGCATCAGCCATTTGAGAAGCTACCGCTCTTTTCCAAATAAGAGTATATAATTTCTTCTCTTGTGCACTCCCTTCTATGCTTAAATTGCTAGCGTAAGTTGGTCTAATTGCCTCGTGTGCCTCTTGTGCGCCCTTGCTCTTTGTTTTATAATGTCTAACTTTAGAGTACTGCTCTCCATAAGTGCTACTAATAACTTCTTTTATGCTATTTATAGCAAGTTCAGAAAGGTTAGTAGAATCGGTACGCATATATGTAATCAATCCGCTTTCATATAATTTTTGAGCTATTCTCATAGTTTGACTAACAGAAAATCCAAGTTTCCTTGCTGCCTCTTGTTGTAGGGCCGATGTAGTAAAAGGTGCGGCAGGGCTTCGGAACAACTCTTTCTTCTCTATACTATCAATAAAAAACTCAGAATCTTTACACTTCTCTAAAAACGCATTTGCCTTATCTTCCCCAATAAATTTAGTATCTAGGGAGGCCTTTATTTTTACCGATTTAGAAGCGTTTGTAGGGTGAAATACTCCATTTATTTTAAAAAACGGTTCGGCGGTAAAGTTCATTATTTCTCTCTCCCTCTCTACAATTAGTCTTACAGCAACAGATTGAACCCTACCTGCAGAAAGTTTTGGAGCTACTTTTTTCCAAAGAAATGGAAATAACTCAAATCCAACCAATCTGTCTAGTACCCTTCTAGCTTGTTGAGCCATAACCAGGTTTAGGTCTATCTTGCGTGGATTCTTAATAGCATTAAGTATGGCATCTTTAGTAATTTCGTGAAAAACTATTCTTTTAGTATTATCTTCTTTCAGATTAAGAGTTTGTTGCAAGTGCCACGCTATAGCTTCTCCCTCTCTATCCTCATCGGAAGCAAGCCAAATAGTGTCAGATTTCTTTGCAAGTGTCTTAAGTTCCTGAACAACCTTCTTTTTGTCTTCAGAAATTTCATAGTCTGGCTCAAAGCCATTTTCTATATTAATTCCGAGATTTTTTTTAGATAAATCTCTAATATGCCCAAAGCTAGACTTTACTGTGTAACCTTTTCCAAGGAATTTTTCTATTGTCTGTGCCTTAGCTGGGGACTCTACTATTACTAAATTCTCTCCCATATTTACTTTCTCTACCTTTTTAATTTGTGTGAAGAATTTGCAAAGTAAGTTATAAACTAAGATAAAATGCAAATTTTTATTTGTATTTTTGCACCTTTAATAGAAAAAAAGTTTAGAAATAATGGAAATTAAAGATAAGAAAAGGTTTCTTAAGTGGTTCTGGATCATAATGTTCAGTCCTATTATTTTGGTTCTTTTAGTTCTTTTTTTAGTTGGTGTTTTTGCTGATGTGCCTTCTTTTGCAGAGTTAGAAGACCCCAAGAGCAACTTAGCAACTCAAATTTTAGCGCAAGACGGGGAGCTTCTTACAACTTTCCATATAGAAAATCGCTCATATACGACCTTTCAAGAACTTTCTCAGAGTTTAAAAGATGCTATTGTAGCTACAGAGGATGCAAGATTTTACAGCCATAGCGGTATAGATCTTAAAAGTTTGGCAAGGGTAGTAGTTAAATCTTTAGTATTGGGAGATAAAAGATCGGGAGGAGGAGGAAGTACACTTTCTCAACAATTGGCAAAATCACTTTTTCCAAGGGATACCGTTAAGTCTAATATACCTGGTGCTAAATATATTGTTTTGGCTAACAATAAATTTAAGGAGTGGATTACGGCTGTAAGGTTGGAAAGGAGTTATACTAAAGAAGAAATATTAAGCATGTACATGAATGCAGTTTTCTTTGGGAGCAATGCTTATGGGATTAAAGCTGCCTCTAATACTTTTTTTGGGAAAGAGCCTATTGATCTTAAGGTAGAAGAAAGCGCATTATTAGTTGGAATGGTAAATATGCCAACAAGATTTAACCCAGTTAGGAATCCAGAGCGTTCGCTAAATAGAAGAAATTTTGTTTTAGGACAAATGCGCAAAGAGGGTTATATTACAAAAGAAGAGCTAGACTCTTTAGTATTACTTCCTATAAAATTAAGTTATCAGAAACAAGACCATAATGCAGGCCTAGCTCCATATTTTAGAGATATGATTAGGAGGGTTATGAATGCAGAAAAACCTAAAAGAAGTTCATATACTAATTCAGAAGATTTTAGTGCAGATTCTACTCTTTGGGAAGAAGATCAGTTATATGGTTGGCTTAATAAAAATAAAAAACCAGATGGCTCTAAATATAACTTAGATAAAGATGGCTTAAAAATTTACACACCAATTAATGCCAAAATGCAACGCTATGCAGAGGAGGCCGTTGAGGAACATTTAGGGAAAGATCTGCAACCCACTTTTAACAGAGAACTAAAATGGAAGAATAATTACCCATTTGATAATTCTACATCTAAAGAAACCATAGAATCTATTCTTAAGCAAGCTAGAAAATGGAGCGATAGGTATAAAATGATGAAGGGAGACGGAAAGAGTGAAGCAGAGATTTTAAAGAGCTTTAATACCCCTACATCTATGAGAGTATTTTCTTGGAAAGGTGAGATAGATACAGTTATGACACCAAACGATTCTATAAAATATTATAAATCTTTTCTAAGGGCTGGCTTTCTAGCGTTGGAACCAGGAACAGGCTATGTAAAAGCTTACGTAGGGGGGAATAATTATAGATATTTTAAATATGACCAGGTTAGGCAAGGAAAGAGGCAGGTAGGTTCTACTTTTAAACCATTTTTATATACATTGGCTATGCAGGGAGGCTATACTCCATGCGATAAGGTTGTAAACGTTCCACAATCGTTTGTAATTGGAGACGATATTTGGACGCCAAAAAGCACAGATAAGCCAGAGTGGATAGGTAGAACGGTAACACTTAAGTGGGGCTTAACAAAAAGTAGCAATAATATTTCTGCCTATTTAATGAAGCAGTTTGGTCCCGACGCATTAGTTTCTATGGCTCATACTTTGGGAATAACAACTTGGCTAGATCCTGTTTATTCACTTTGTGTAGGCTCGGCAGATATACCTGTATATCAGATGGTTGCTGCTTTTAATACATATCCTGGTAGGGGAGTATACGTAGAACCATTATTTGTACTTAGGATAGAGGATAAAATGGGAAATGTACTTTCTTCATTTAGCCCACGTAAGCGGGAGGCGATAAGTGAAAAAACCGCTTATCTGATGGTAAACTTGATGAAGGGAGTTGTAAATGAGGGGACAGCGGCTAGATTAAGATATAGATATATACCACAAGGAGAGATTGCCGGAAAAACAGGTACTACAAATGATCAATCTGATGGATGGTTTATAGGTTATATGCCAAAATTAACCGCAGGTGTATGGGTAGGTGCAGAAGATAGGCAGGTGCATTTTTCTGGTTTAGCCTTGGGTGGTGGTTCTAATATGGCTTTGCCTATTTGGGGAATATTTATGCGTAAGGTATTAGAGGATGGAACTTTAGGCCTTACAAAAAATGATACATTTATTGCTCCACAAGGTTTTGATTTAAATTTAAAATGTACCGGAAGTGATGAAGATTTTTCTAGTGGTGGTGGAGATGATAATTTCTTTGAATAAGATATCGTTGATTATAAAAAGTATATGAATAAAAAAAATGAATGTTCGCTAGAGCAGCGTCCGCTTGTTGCCCTAATTTATGGAGGAAACTCCCTAGAGGCTGAGGTTTCTATTAAGAGTGGAAAAAATGTGTCGGGAGGATTAGACAGAAATAGGATAGAAGTTTATGAAGTGTTCTTAAGAGGAGATTGCTGGAGGGTTCTAAATCCTTCTGGAGATGCAGTTGAAGAAGGCTTAGCTGAGGCAATTTTGGCCGAGGCAGAGGAGATGGAAAAGAAATTTAACACAGGATTAGGAAGACTTAAGGCTGAGTATATGAGTAATAAAATAGGTGTTGATGTAGATAAAAATGATTTTTCATTTACATATAATGGCAAAAAGAAAAAATTTGATGCCGCCTATATTATGATTCATGGTAATCCAGGTGAAAATGGTTTGTTGCAGGGATATTTAGAGATGATGAATGTGCCATTTAATACTTGTTCCTCTTTTGTTTCTTCTATTACATTTGATAAACATTCTTGTAAGCGGTTTTTGGATTTTGCTGGAATTAAGCTTGCAAAAGATGTTTTCTTAAGAAAGTGGGGTACTTCTGATTGCCAATATGACACCAAGGATATTGTGGCAAAATTAGGCTTGCCTCTGTTTGTTAAGCCAACTGATGGTGGAAGTAGTTTTGGCGTTACAAAAGTTAAAAGAGAGGAGGATTTAGAGGCTGCAATTACATTTGCATTTAAGGAGAGTCATTCTGTTATAATAGAAGAGTGTATAAGTGGGAGAGAGATGACTAATGGCATTTATAGAAAAGGAGATATGATGGTAAAACTTCCTGTTACAGAAATAGTTACAGATAGGGAGTTTTTCGATTATGAGGCTAAATATTTAGGCCAAAGTAAAGAAATTTGTCCTGCGGAAATTAGCGATAATTTAAGTTCTAGAATTCAAGATTTAAGCGAACAAATTTATAAATATTTGGGTTGTAGTGGATTGGTTAGAATGGAGTATATTGTAAGGGGTGAAGATATTTACTTTTTAGAGATAAATACTGTTCCTGGCATGACTGCAATGAGTCTAGTGCCGGCTCAAGTGAGAGTGGCTAAAATAGATATGACAGAGTTTTTACACGCTGCTTTGGGCTTGTAAGGTGTCATTTCTATTATCATAATTTTGTGGAGTCTTTATAATGGAAGAGAATAATTTATTAACAATTGGGGCTTTTGCAAACTATGCTATTGAGGTTTTAACTAAACTTTATACAGCTAGTGAGGCAAGGGCCCTAGTTGTTAGATTACTACAAGATAGAGAGGGATTAAAGTCTTATGATTATCTTGTTTATCCAGATAAATTACTTAAAAATTATAATCTATTAC
>CAXYUL010000003.1:0-22973 GCA_964292095.1 uncultured Bacteroidales bacterium
CTCTTTTAATTTTTACTCTATGATATCTATCAAAAATTTGATGATCGGTATACACACATACTTTTGCAATATTATCTATAAATCCTCCATAAAGATTATAGCTTAACTCTGTAAACAAGGGAATATTTTTTATTTCTTCTCCCTCATTATGAGTAAATATACTACGCAATCTCTCAAATTGTCTTGGATTATCGCTACTTATAAATACTTTATAAGATTCCTCAATTTTTTTATTTATATCGGCTAATAATAATTTAAAGTTTTTATTAAAAGATGGTTGTGGACTATTAGAAAAAATTATCTTGTTGTCTTCATCTTTTAATGGAGAAAAACAAATTAACTTTTCTTTATTTAAACTCTCTTTTAATTTCTGATAATCTAAACTAGAGTTTAATTTGTTTTGTTCTGTCCTTTCTATAAGCTCTAATTGATCATATAGATAGTATAAATCATCTACCCATATATAAGATTTTTCTTTTATATAGTCTGTTAAGAATAAACCTTCTTTATCTACAAATTGATCTTTGTCATATATATTAGGATAAATTTCTATTGTTTTAAGTTCTTTTATAGAGCGTTGTGTCTGTATATCAAACTCTCTAATACTCTCAACTTCATTTCCAAAAAAATCTATTCTATATGGTTTATCAGAAGAAAAAGAAAAAACATCTATTAATCCTCCTCTTAAAGCAAATTGTCCTGGCTCTCCAACAAAATCTACATTGCTAAAATTATACGCACTTAATGTTTCCTTTATAAATTGATGAGATACTTGCTCTCCACAGCTTAAAGACAGAACATTTTTTATTAACTCTGTACTGTTTATAATTTTTTCATAAATAGCTGCCGGATATGTGGTAATTACCAAATATTTAGCTTTATTTTGCTGTTGCAGATAATTATTAATAGCACTTATTGCTGCCGTTCTTTGAACCTTCTGAGAAGAATCATTTATAGTACTTATTCTTGTTGTTTGAGCTTGTGAGGAAGGAAAAAAGAAAACATTTTCTTCACCTAACAAAGAATACAAATCGTTGGTAAAAAATTGTGCTTGCTCTTTATTATTAGCTATAATAATATGTATTCCACAAGAAACAGCACCAGCTATAGCATAAGATTTAGCAGAAGCATATAAACCAACTAGTTGAACTTTATTCGATTTTTCTCCTTTAAGAAATCTAATTATCTCTTTTTGAGACGCTTGCTCGTATAAAATGTTTTTTAAATTTATTTTATCCATATAAATTGCAAAATAAATATAGTTTTTAACAATAATCAAAAAAACTGTTGAAAACTAGCTATAATTGTTCACAATTTATGTTAATATTTATTCAAAAATTATTAATTGTTTAATAAGAAATGTTTATATATAGATTAATTTTTTATAATTCATAATCTTTTTTATTGTTTTTTCTATTATGTTATAGATATAGTTTTTAACAAAATATAATGTTAATAACAGTATTTTGTAAGTTATTAACATTGTACATAAGATTTATAAATAAAGATTAAAAATGTTTTTATATATTGATTTACACATATTTAAAAATTAGATAATAAATATATAGTTGTTTATAACTTGTTAATTTCTCTAAATTATTTGTTAATTAAATATAATAACTTAACTTATTAACATATTAACAAACAATAATAAGAATAAAGAGTATATAGAACTATATATATTTATATGTTTTTGATTTGAATTTGCTTTTTTATGCTTGTTTTTTGATAGCCTTAATTATTTTTAGATTTTTGTTTTCTTTAATGTATATTTGCGCTATGAATAAAGACGAATCTAATTTTGACCCACGGAGGGTAAGTAAAGAACCCGAGATAGATATAGAGGGATTTATAAGACCGCAGGAATTTAACGATTTTAGCGGTCAGGAGAAGATTTTAAAAAATTTAAAAGTTTTTGTTAAAGCGGCTGTAAAAAGAAAGGAGTCTTTAGATCATGTTTTATTACATGGCCCGCCTGGTTTAGGTAAAACTACTCTTGCCAGTATTATTGCAAATGAACTTGGGGTAAAAATGAAAATTACTTCTGGTCCTATTTTAGATAAGCCTGGAGATCTAGCTGGCTTACTAACTAGTTTAGATGATGGAGATGTGCTGTTTATAGATGAAATACATAGGCTTTCACCTATTGTAGAGGAGTATTTGTATTCTGCAATGGAAGATTATAGAATTGATATTATGATAGATAAGGGTCCTGGAGCTAGGTCTGTTCAAATATCTTTAAACCCATTTACACTTGTGGGAGCTACAACAAGAAGTGGCCTTTTAACTTCTCCATTAAGAGCTCGTTTTGGTATTCAGTGTCATTTAGAGTATTATGATGCAAGTGTATTAGAAAAAATAATAAAACGAAGTGCTTCTATATTAGATATTGAAATTGATAATAGTGCTGCTATGGAGATAGCACTTAGGAGCAGGGGAACTCCTAGAATAGCAAATGCTCTTTTAAGAAGGGTAAGGGATTTTGCTCAAGTAGAAGGAAATGGAAGAATTGATTTAGCTATTACTAAATATTCATTAGATGCTCTAAATATTGATAAAAGAGGTTTAGATTTAATGGATAATAAGATTCTTACTACAATAATTAATAAATTTAAAGGAGGTCCTGTTGGTGTTGGAACTATAGCTACTGCAGTAGGAGAGGATGTTGGAACTTTAGAGGAAGTTTACGAACCATTTCTTATTAAAGAGGGTTTTATTCAGCGTACACCTAGAGGAAGAGAAGTTACAGATTTGGCTTACAGTCATTTATGTATTTCTAAATACAGACCAGATACTTTATTTTAACTATATAATCTTTACTTTATGAGAAAAATTATTTTATGTGTTGTAGCATTAATTTTTAGTTCTTTGTTGCTACCTATTTTTGCTTGTACTTCAGCTATTTTTACAGGTAAATCAACCGCAGACGGTAAACCTCTTATGTGGAAGCACAGAGATACTGGAGAGGAAAATAATAGAATGGAATTTTTTAAGGGTGAGAAATACTCTTTTTTAGCTCTTATGAATTCTCCAATTTCTAAAAATGGGATAGTGGAAGCATGGACAGGCACTAATGATCAAGGCTTTTCTATTATGAATACCGCTTCTTATAATTTAAAAGATGATGATTTACCTTCTAAGATAATGGATAAGGAGGGAGTTTTGATGTATAAGGCTCTGGGTCTTTGTATAACATTAGAGGACTTTGAAAACTTTTTAAATAGCTATAAGAAACCAATAGGAGTGGAGGCAAATTTTGGTGTTATTGATGCTTTTGGTGGTGCAGCTTATTACGAAGTAAATAATAATTCATGGAAAAAAATAGATGTTAATGATCCTAAAATTGCGCCTCAGGGATATCTAGTTTATACTAATCATTCTTACACAGGAAGAAAAGACGATGGTATGGGATATATTAGATATACAACAGCAAATATGATCATTTTAGATAGAATTGCTAGCGCTGGAAAGATTACTCCAGAATGGATTTTTTCTTCTTTATCTCGTAGTTTTTATCATTCAATTTTAGGTTTAGATTTAGTTAAGGATAATGAGTTATTACAAAAGGGTAGTGGTTGGTTTATAGACCAAGATTTTATCCCAAGGAAATCTTCTACAGCTTCTATTGTTATAGTTGGTGTAAAAAAAGGAGAAAATCCTTTAAGTACTATTCTTTGGACAATATTAGGTTATCCTCCAGTATCTGTAGCAGTTCCATTATTTATTGCAGCAGCAGAAAAACAACCTTCTTTTATGTTAAAATCAAATGACTCTAATAATGCTCAAATATGTGATATTGCTTTAGAAAAAAAGCATAAAGTATTTTCAATTGTAAGAGGAAATGGTAATAAATATATGAATTTTAATCTTTTATACAACCAACAGGGTAGCGGTTATATGCAAGTTTTAGGAAAATTAGAAAAAGAAATCTTTCTAAAAACAAATCAAATTGTAGAAGATTTTAATAAAAATGGTTTTGATGAAAAAAAGCTTATTCCACTTTATAGTTTTATTTTAGATGAGCTTAAAAAATAATTTATTATTTATTTAATAAAAAACAGCTATGCTAAAAATCAATTTAACATAGCTGTTTTTTATGGCAAATATTGTATATCTATTATTTACTCTATCCTTAAATCTTGTACGCTTAAATTAGGTCCATCGCTAGTGTCGTCTATAACTATCTTAACACTCTTTACTGCTTTAATTGGGTATATAACAGCAATATTATCTACAAAAGAATCTCCTTTAATAAACTTAATACCATCATAAGAATATTCTAAATGGGCATCTCCATCAGCAACACCCCATAATGTAATGTTTGGCGAACCAAGCTCTACTGTAATCTTTTTGCAATTAAGTTCTTCTGTAAAATTATATATAACATAATCGCCCTTAACTCCAGTTCTTTCTGTTTTCCAATAAGTATTAAAATCATAATCCCAAACATTTTTAATTGGGAACTTTGGATTTTCTTTAAAAGATGTTTCTATACTAAGATTTGGTTTTAAATAATGGAATAATTCAATATTTTGTGCCCCAACGCTAATACTTTTAAGTACATCTTTATAAAAAGTTGCAAAACGGAATTTTTCTGGTTCAAAAGTTACAATATCTCCTGTATATATATTAGAATTTATTGTAGGCTCACTGCCATCTGTTGTATATCTTACACTAGCCCATTTATACGGTAATTCTATTTTTAATGTATTATTAATATAATTTACCTTAGGAAAAGCTAGCCTAAAAGCAATACCCATATTAAATAGCCTCTCAAAATGAGTTGTAGATAATCTCTCATTAAAATCATCCCACTCTCTCTTTTCCTGTTTTGTCCAAGCAACTTCTGCTAAGGCCGCAAGTCTAGGCCAACACTGGTATTCCATAAATCTGTAAGGTCTATTTAAAAGTTCGCACCATAGCCCTGCCTGAGGTCCTAAAACTAGGCTTTCTTCTTCTTTATTTAACTTAAGAGTAGATATAGGATCAAATTCATATACCCTTTTAACATCAAAAATATTAGCCCATTTATGCCCCCTTTCTAAAGGCGATTGCTTCATATCAAAATAGCAATAAGAACAAATTTGCATAATTGTCTTATGCCCTTTTTTTACGGCATCAATCCCTTTTTGCTCGCTTCTCCAGGCATAAATTCTTGTTTCTTTCTCTAACTTTCCTCCTTCTAATATCTCATCCCATCCAGCCATGTGCTTACCATATTTTTCTATAATACTTTCAACTTTTCTAACAAAGTAATTTTGTAATTCATTCTCCTTTTTAAAGCCCTTTTTAGCCATTAAATCTCTACATTCTTTACACTCATTCCAAATTTTAAAATTAACCTCATCTCCACCTATATGAATAGTTTTACTAGGAAAAAGTTCTGCCACCTCCTTAATAATATCATCAAGCATTTTAAAATTGGTTTTTTCTGCTCTTCCAACGCACCAAATATTAAAAGCCTCGCTATTAGTATTTTCTATATATGTCTTTACATCGCAAGAAGTTTGAGGATAAGTTTGAGCAATAGACCTGCTATGTCCAGGCATATCAATCTCAGGTATTATCTCTATATTTCTATCAGCAGCATACTTTATAATTTCCCTAATCTCCTTTTGAGTATAAAAACCGCCATATCTCTTATTTCCCGACCCATAAACAGCAGGTAAAACTTCTCCAGGTCCTCTCCATGCCCCTTTTTGAGTAAGCAAAGGATACTTTTTAATCTCTATCCTCCAACCATTATCATCGGTAATATGCCAATGAAATTTATTTAACTTATGAAAAGCTAGCCAGTCTAAGACCTTACAAATAACCTCTTTGCTAAAAAAAGTTCTAGAAACGTCTAACATAAAACCTCTATATTCGAATCTAGGATAATCAGAAATTTTTACAGCTGGTATCTCCCATTTTTCCCACCCCATTGCATTCCCATAAATGCTAGCTGGCAACAATTGAAGGAGGGTTTGAATTGCATAAAATTCACCTTCTTTAGATGAAGAGTTAATCTCAATTTTATGTGGAAGAACAGATAATTCGTATCCTTCTTTAGGTATATCTAAGCTTCCCGACAAATTAAACTTTATATAATTAGTGCCAATATTATCGGCAGTGCTAGCAATCTTAAGGTCTAATTTTGTTGCTGCATCAAGTATTTTTTTTAGGTAGGAAGCATTAAATTTATTGTTGCAAATTATTTTAGTTTCTTCATTAATTATAAACTTACCGCTCTTAAGTTCAACACTTTGTGGAAGTGGAATTAGATTAAGACAGTTTTTCTTTTCTTGAGCAAGAGAGCAAAGAACTGCACCCATAAAAGAGAGAATTAAACATATTTTTTTTAGTTTCATAATTAAATGATGTTTTAATTTTTAAGTATTTTTTTTAGAATAATGAGCTATAATCTACTTGGTAGTCTCGCTAAGTTCTCCTTGATAACTTATAGCATCCCTAGAATTTCCGTCAAATCTAATATTAGCATTACCATTAGAAAAAATTTCTATTGTGCATGTCCAAAGCTCATTATTATTATCGTTTTTAAATTTAAAATTAATTAGAGTGCTATTTTTTTTGGGATTAGTATCCTCAATTATATTATACACTTTTTGCTTGTTAGCCTCTATTGCTAGTCCTTTTCCCATTATTGTAGCTGCAGAGGCCGACCTAGAAACACCAAAATAAGGTAAATAGCAACTTAGTGTGTCCTTTATTAACTTAATATTATAGCCGTCGCTAGTTTCACGAGCAGGGGAGCTAAGTGGATATATCCTGTTTATTATTATAGTTATATTTTTGTTACTTATTAATTTGGCTACATCTTCTTCTCTTTGTTTTTCTCTCTGAATTCTTAGTTCTTTTTTACTTAATTTTTGTTGCTCTTGCTTAGTAAGAGATGTTTCTGCTTTTAGGCAAAAAGAAGATACCAAAAAGTAGATCATAATAATACTTATTGCTTTCATTTTTTTATCAAATTAAAAGATTTATGCAGTAAAGATAAAAAAATTGTCATTAAAAGAGGCAAAAACATAGATTTTTAGTTAAATAGCCATTATTAATTGGTAAATTCACAAAAAGTGACTAAAATTGTGAAATTTTTCTCTTAAAAACAGTTTCTTAAAATAATAAAAATGGCCGAAAAATTAATATCACAGATTCCTGAGGGGACTTTGTCTGAGAAGTGGACAAAGCACAAAGCTCAAATTCGCGTAGTTAGTCCGGCTAATAAGCGCAAATTAGAAATAATTGTGGTTGGTACCGGTTTAGGTGGTGCTTCAGCTGCTGCTTCATTAGGCGAATTAGGTTACAATGTTAAAGTTTTCTGCATAAGTGATTCACCAAGACGTGCGCACTCTATTGCTGCACAAGGAGGTATAAATGCAGCAAAAAATTACCAGAACGATAACGACTCTGTTTATCGTTTATTCTATGATACCATTAAAGGTGGTGATTATAGAGCTAGGGAGGCTAATGTTTATCGCTTAGCAGAAGTAAGTAATAATATTATTGACCAATGCGTGGCTCAGGGTGTTCCTTTTGCCAGAGATTACGGTGGATTATTAGACAACCGTTCTTTTGGTGGTGCACAGGTAAGCCGTACATTCTATGCTCGTGGTCAAACCGGACAACAATTATTGCTCGGAGCTTATGCAGCACTAAATAGAGCAGTATCAAAAGGACAAGTTAAATCTTATCCTAGACACGAGATGCTAGATTTAGTACTAATTAATGGCGAGGCAAAAGGTATTATTGCAAGAAATATTGAGACAGGTGCTATTGAAAGATTTGGTGCTCATGCAGTTGTAATAGCCACAGGTGGATATGGAAACGTATTTTTCTTATCTACAAATGCAATGAACAGTAATGGCTCATCTGCATGGCAATGTTACAAAAAAGGTGCTTTCTTTGGAAACCCTTGTTTTGCACAAATACATCCAACATGTATTCCTGTACATGGCACTCAACAATCTAAATTAACTCTAATGAGTGAATCTCTTAGAAATGATGGTAGAATTTGGGTTCCTAAGAAAAAAGAGGATGTAGAAAAATTAAGAAAAAAACAAATTAAAGCATCTCAAATACCAGAAGCAGATAGAGATTATTATCTAGAAAGAAGGTATCCAGCTTTTGGAAACTTAGTTCCAAGAGACGTAGCTTCTAGGGCTGCAAAAGAAAGATGTGATGCTGGGTTTGGCGTAAATGAAACAGGGCTAGCAGTATACTTAGATTTCTCTTCAGCTATTGAAAGATTAGGAAGAAATGTAATTACGGAGCGTTATGGCAATCTATTTCAAATGTATGAGAAAATAACCGATGTTAATCCATATAACGAGCCAATGATGATTTACCCTGCTATCCACTATACAATGGGAGGCCTTTGGGTAGATTACAACTTACAAACAACCATACCAGGTTTATACGCTATTGGAGAAGCTAACTTTAGTGATCATGGTGGAAACCGTTTAGGAGCTTCTGCCCTTATGCAAGGTTTAGCAGATGGAATCTTTGTATTACCTTATACATTTGGAGATTACTTATCTCACAAAAATCAGGAGCCAAAAACTAACGTAAAAGATGCAGCTTTTGATAAGACAGAAAAAGAAGTAAAAGATAAGATAGCTAAATTATTATCTATCAAAGGTAAAAAATCTGTTGATTCACTACATAGAGAACTTGGTTTAATCATGTGGGATTATGTAGGAATGGCAAGAAACGAAAAAGGATTAAAAACAGCAATAGAAAAGATTAAAGCCCTTAAGAAAGAATTTTGGTCTAATGTTTATGTTGCAGGTACTAACGAAGAGTTCAATCAAGAATTAGAAAAAGCACTTAGGTTAGCTGACTTTATAGAAATAGGAGAGTTGATGGCTATAGATGCTTTAAATAGATTTGAATCATGTGGAGGCCATTTCCGAGAGGAGATGCAAACAGAAGATGGTGAAACTAAACGTGATGACCAAAACTATATGTACGTTGCTGCATGGGAATATAAGGGAGATGATAAAGAACCCGAATTACACAAAGAAACACTACAATATGAGTTTGTTAAGGTTGCCACAAGAAACTATAAAGACTAAGAAAAGAGAACAGATATGGATTTAACATTAAAAGTTTGGCGTCAAAAAAACGCAAAAGAAAAGGGACATTTTGAGACTTATCAAGTTAAGAATATATCTCCCGACAGCTCATTCTTAGAGATATCTTAAATGAGCAATTGATTAGCGAAAACATAGATCCTGTTGCCATTAATAAGGGCTGTAAGGGCAGTGGTCCTATAAGTTTTGACCACGATTGCCGCGAGGGTATTTGTGGCGCATGTTCACTCTACATTAACGGAAGGGCTCATGGTCCAGACAACGAGATTACTACTTGTCAATTACATATGCGTAAATTTAAGGATGGCGATACAATTACTATCGAGCCTTGGAGAAGTGCAGGTTTTCCAGTAATTAAAGACTTAGTAGTAAACAGAGGTGCTTTTGAGCAAATCTTACAAGCAGGCGGCTTTGTTTCTGTAAATACAGGTGGAGTTCCTGACGGTAATGCAATTCCAATAAAGAAAAAGAATGCAGATGAGAGTATGGATGCTGCTTCTTGTGTAGGATGTGGAGCGTGTGTTGCAACATGTAAAAATGGTTCAGCAATGCTATTTGTTTCTGCTAGAGTTAGTTCTCTTGCGCTTTTACCACAAGGTAGGATAGAGGCTTCTCGTAGAGCAAAGAATATGATTGCTAAAATGGATGAACTTGGTTTTGGTGCTTGTACCAACACAAGAGCCTGTGAAATGGAATGTCCAAAGCATATTTCAGTAGCTCATATAGCTCGTTTAAACAGAGAATTCCTTTGTGCAAAATTTAAGGACTAATAATATTAATCCCAAAGTATATAAAAGGTCAGCAAAGTAAAATTTAGCTGACCTTTTTAGTATTACATAGAATAAAGCATATAATTGTAATATTTAGAAAATAAAGCTATATTTGTAAAAATTTATAAAATTTTATATGGAATTTTACGCAATTTCTAACAACATTCCTGTACATATCTCAGATACACAAAAAGGTGAAACTACTATTTTGCTCTTACATGGCTACCTAGAAACTCTTTATATTTTTACAGAATTAGAGGAATTACTATCTAAGCAATTTAGAGTTATTTCACTAGATCTCCCTGGGCACGGCCTAAGTGGCTCAAATAAAGACATTAATACAATGTCATTTATGGCAGCAGTAGCTAAAGATGTGCTAGATATCTGTAAAGTAAATAAAGCCTACGTAGCTGGTCACTCTATGGGAGCTTACGTAGCACTTGAATGTTTTAAGTACTTTCCTCAAACCTTTGAAGGCTTAATAATGCTTAATTCTACTCCTCTTCCCGACAATTTAGATAAAAAAAGAGAGAGGGAAAGAGAAATAGATCTTATTGCAAAAGACAAGCTTTATACTCTTGCACAACTAAGTATACCTAAAATGTATGCCCCTATAAACAGAAGAAGAATGGATCAAAAGATAGAGGAAACTATAGAAAACACACAAGCTCACGACCCACATGGAATTATTGCATCAATTAGGGGATTAATTCAAAGAGAAGATAATAGCGAATTTATGTCTACTATAAAAAATGGGCTATTAATTTTTTCGGAATTAGATACATATGTTGGTCCAGAAATATACAATAAGATTATTCCCAACTATCCTCAATTTAACACACTAATTCTTCCTAATTGCGGACATAATTCATTTATAGAAGAGCCTATTAAATGTTTACAAGCAATAGAAAATTTTATTTTAATAGATTAATACACTACCACAAAAATGTGTCAAAGGGATAACGTCCTGCATGTATTTCTGCCACCATCTTGTACAAATCATTTCTAAGTTTATCTATATGTAGTTTTTCTTTAGCAGAAATAAAGATTGCAGGGTTGTTTTCTTTGTACATCCAAGAGTTCTTAAGTTCCTCTAAGCTATAATTTTCTTTCTTTTTAGGGCCTAAGTCAAACTCACCTTGTTCTATATACTTATAGTTATCTATTTTATTAAACACCATAAATACTGGTTTTTCTCCTGCACCAATTTCTCTAAGAGTCTGTTTTACTGTCCTAATTTGATCCTCAAACTGTGGATGAGAAATATCTACAACATGCAACAAAATATCAGCCTCTCTAACCTCATCTAAAGTACTTTTAAATGATTCAACAAGTTGGTGAGGAAGTTTCCTAATAAAACCTACGGTATCACTCAATAAAAAAGGTACATTTTCTATAACAACCTTCCTAACTGTAGTATCTAAGGTAGCAAAAAGTTTATTCTCTGCAAAAACCTCGCTTTTAGCCAGTAGATTCATCAAAGTACTTTTACCAACGTTAGTATAGCCAACCAAGGAGATCCTCACTATATTGCCTCTATTTCCCCTTTGTGAAGCCATTTGTTTATCTATCTTCTTAAGCTGCTCCTTTAATCTGCTAATTTTATCTAAAATTATCCTTCTATCTGTTTCAATTTGGCTCTCTCCTGGTCCACGCATACCGATATCACCTCTTTGTCTTTCTAAGTGTGTCCACATTCTTGTAAGTCTAGGCAATAAGTATTGGTACTGAGCTAGTTCAACTTGTGTTTTTGCATATGCTGTCTTTGCCCTTTGAGCAAAAATATCTAATATTAGATTTGTTCTATCTAATATCCTACACTCCATCTGTCTTTCTATATTTCTTAATTGAGAAGGACTTAGCTCATCATCAAATATTATCAGAGATATCTCATTTTCAATTATATATGTTTTTATCTCATCTAATTTTCCGCTTCCCACATAGGTTTTAGAATTTGGCCTATCTATATTCTGAATAAATCTCTTTTCACCGCTTACTCCAGCTGTTTCTGCAAGGAATTGTAATTCATCTAAATATTCATTTACTTGTTCCCAAGTATTATTTGGTGTAATTACACTCACAAATACGCATTTCTCCATTTTGACTTTTTATTTTTTGCAAATTTACATCAAAATTATATTACTTTACTAAATTTGCAATATTATTAATCTATATTATTATGAAAATTAAACTTTTTCTTTTTCTGGGAATTATTTTTTCCCCATTTTTTAACTTCAGTTTTACTAACATAAATGCACAGAACAGACTTAGAGATTACGGAGTAGTGCCAGGAATCTTTAAAACAGGTAAATACAATGCAATTACAGATGTAAAAGGAGTTTCTGTTGGACATCTAACATGTATAGAAGGAAATGATATAAGAACTGGAGTGACAGCCATTATCCCTCATCAAGGCAATATTTTTAGGAACAAAGTACCAGCAGCTATTTATATTGGAAACGGATTTGGAAAATTAGCAGGATACACTCAAGTGAAAGAGCTACGCAACATAGAAACCCCAATAATTCTTACAAATACGTTAAACGTAGCCCAAGGTATAGACGCGCTAATAACTTATACACTAGCTCAAGAAGGGAATAGTAATATAGCCTCAGTAAACGCAATTGTAGGAGAAACTAACGACGGTGGTTTAAATAATATACAGGCAAGGTATATTACTCCCGACATGGTCTTACAAGCTATTAAGAATGCCAAATTTGGGCCTGTTGAAGAAGGATGTGTAGGAGCAGGCACTGGAACCGTTTGCTTTGGTTTTAAAGGCGGAATAGGGACTTCATCTAGAGTACTTCCTAAATCTTTAGGAGCATATACAGTTGGAGTTTTGGTACAATCTAATTATGGAGGAGTTTTAGAAATTAATGGTGTTAAGGTAGGGGAGAAGCTAGAAAAATTCTCTTTTAAACAAAATGTTATGCAGGACGTAGATGGATCTTGTATGATGGTAGTTATTACAGATGCCCCGCTAGACTCTAGAAACCTAGAGAGAATAGCAAAAAGAGCTATGATGGGTTTGGCCAAAACTGGTGGCATAGCGTCTAATGGAAGTGGAGATTATGTAATTGCTCTTTCGGTAGCTCCAGAAAATCTTATAAATGAATCCACTCAATTTTTAAATCCTAAGCTTTTGCAAAATGATGATATGTCTCCTCTCTTTTTAGCCACTATAGAAGCTACAGCAGAAGCACTTTGGAATTCTCTTTTTGCGGCAAACGACACTAAAGGTTACAAAGGAAAAGAAGTTTTAGCTCTTCCAAAAGATAAAGTAGCTAAATTGTTAAAGTAAACAATAAAAATGGATGTGAAATTTTATTTTCACATCCATTTTTATTGTTTGTAAACTTCTTACTACTATCTCAATTGGAATGTAATAGGGAAAGTAAACTTAACTTTAACAGCTTTGTTTCTTTGTTTTCCTGGAGTCCATTTTGGAGAACTAGAGATAACTCTAACAGCCTCTTTGTCTAGGGATGAATCTACACCTCTAAGAACAACAACGTTAGATACTCTACCATCTGTATTAACATCAAATTGAAGAGTAATTCTACCTTGAACACCATTCTCTTTTGCAATTTCTGGATAAACAATATTTGCATATACCCATTTAGTAAAGTCGTTTTGGTCTCCACCTTGGAACTTAGGTTTCTCCTCTACGATAGCAAAAGGAATAGATTCCTCTACAACCTCTTCTTCTTGTGTAGTTTGAACTACATAATCTTTAATGGCAACTCCAATGTTTTTATCATCCTCTGTGTTGATAAGCAGTTTGTTGTCAACTTTAATATCATCATCAACAATGTCTATAAAGTCCGACATTACAGGTTCTGCTAGGTTTTCAGGTGGAGGTGGAGGAGTATCATTAGTAATTGGAATAGATTCTTCCTCAATTACTACTTTCTGCTCTTCTGCCAAAGTACTTACAGTTGCCTCAGAAGTACTCCATTCAAAAGCCCCTAATGTAACTAATAGGGCCAACAGCAGACCAATCTCTTTGAACATTAATTTTTTGTTCTCAAGGTTTGCTTTTTCTGATTTTTTTATTTCCATATTGTTATAAGTGTTTTCTCATTAAGCGACCGTAAAAGTAATAAAATTTATATAATAAACCATAATAATTGTTCATAAAATTTTACCTTTTTTTGTAATGGTCTGTTTACCAATGTTATAAACTTTTTTTGCTTTAACATAATTGTTGATAAATATGGTAAAATTGTTCCATTAAAACTATACTAATCACTTAAGCTATTGACTTTTATTGTTTTTATGAAAAGAGAGGAAGACTATATTCTTTTTAGCCTCCCTCTCTTTATTTTACTTATCTATGCATTTTATGGCATAAATTGGTAAACTACTAGATTAAATTCATATCTTTTAGGATATTATTTGTCTTTCTTGTAGCGTCGGCGCTCTTTTCAAATAACTCTTTTTCTTCTTTATTAAGGTTGAATTGAACGATTTTCTCGCAACCATTTTTACCTATTATTGCTGGAACTCCAATGCAAATGTCTTTTTGTCCGTATTCGCCATCTAGGGCAACACAACAAGGGTACATTTTTTTCTCGTCCATAATGATAGATTTAACTAATACAGCTCCTGCTGCACCAGGTGCATACCATGCTGAAGTACCTAAGAATTTAGTTAAAGTAGCTCCACCTACCATTGTATCTGCAACAACTTTATCGCATACTTTTTTAGATAATACATCTTGTACTGGAATGCCTTTATATGTGGCAAATCTAATTAGAGGAATCATCGTTGTATCACCGTGTCCACCAATAACAACACCTTGAATATCACTTGCTGGAGCTTTAAAAGCTTGGCTTAAGTAGCACATAAATCTGCTGCTATCAAGGATGCCACCCATACCTATTACTCTATTCTTAGGAAGTTTTGTTCTCTTAAGTGTAAGGTAAGTCATAGGGTCCATTGGGTTTGCAATTATTATAATAATTGCTTTAGGAGAGTATTTTAGTACGTTATCTACAACATTACTAACAATACCTGCATTTGTTCCTATTAGCTCTTCTCTTGTCATTCCTGGTTTTCTTGGGATACCAGAAGTTACTACTACTACGTCTGATTTAGCTGTTGCTTTATAATCATTTGTAACACCTGTTACCTTTGTGTTAAACTGATAAAGATTAGCAGTTTGCATCATATCTAATGCTTTACCTTCAGAAACACCTTCTTTAATGTCTAATAGAACGATTTCTGAACAAAACTTCATGTGTAGCATAGCATTTGCACATGTAGCGCCTACATTACCGGCACCAATTACTGTTACTTTTGCCATAATAATTACTTTAAATTTACTATTTATTTTATTTTAGCTTACTATGTTGTAGCTTTGCACTTTGATTCAATATGCAAAGTATAACTTGTACAAAGTTACGAACTTTTAAGTATTTACAATAAGATTTTATATATATTTTAATGATTAGTTTTTTTAATGACCAAATTGATTTCACTTTAAAAGAAAAGATGCTTTTAAAGAGCTGGATTAAGTCAATTATTTTAAAGTGCAATAAGAAGTGTTCTGATATCAATGTTATCTTTTGTTCAGATCAAAAAATTTTAGAGATAAATAAACAATTTCTTGGGCACGATTATTTTACCGATATTATTACTTTTAATTATTGTAGTGAAGATAAGATATCGGGAGAATTATATATAAGTGTAGATACTGTAAAAGAAAATTCTAAGGAATACGGAGAGCCTTTTGATAGGGAGTTACACAGAGTAATTATTCATGGTATTTTACATCTTTTAGATTTTAACGATCTTAGCAAAGAAGAAAAACTAAAAATGAGGGAGCAGGAAAACTTTGCCTTAGATTTATTAGAAAGTATAAAAAAACGTAAAGATTAATTTTAACTATATGGATTTAGTTTATGACATTATTGTAATTGGGGCAGGTCATGCTGGTTGTGAGGCTTCGGTAGCTGCAGCAAAAATGGGGATGAAAGTTTTGCTTGTAACTATGGATATGAATAAAATTGCTCAGATGTCTTGTAATCCAGCGATGGGGGGAATAGCAAAAGGTCAAATTGTAAGAGAGATTGATGCTTTGGGAGGTTGTTCTGGAATTGTTACGGATGCGAGCACTTTGCAATTTAGAATGTTGAACAGATCAAAAGGGCCGGCTATGTGGAGCCCAAGAGCTCAGTGTGATAGAGTCTTTTTTTCATATAATTGGAGGTATATAATAGAAAACACCAAAAATCTTTCTATTTGGCAAGATACTGTAAAGTCGTTAATAATTGAAAATGACAAAGTTACGGGTGTTTCAACGGATTTAGGCGCAATATTTAAAACTAATGCAGTAGTTATTACAGCAGGGACGTTTCTAAATGGCTTATTATTTATAGGGAAAGAGAGTGCTCACGGAGGAAGAGTAGGGGAATTATCTTCTTACGGTCTTACTAAACAATTAAATAATTTAGGTATAGAGTCTGAGAGAATGAAGACGGGTACACCACCCAGAATTGATGCACGCTCTATTAACCTTAAAAGTTTACTTGAACAATCGGGAGATTCTAGACCACAAAAATTCTCTTACCTTAATGTGCTTTCACCTATTCAAAAATATAAAAAGCAACTTAGTTGTTACATGGTCTATACAAATGAGAATGTTCATGATATCTTAAGAAGTGGCTTTAAAGACTCTCCTTTATTTTCTGGTATAATTCACGGTAGGGGACCAAGATATTGTCCTAGTATAGAAGATAAGTTAAAGACTTTTGCTGGTAAGCAGATGCATCAACTATTCCTAGAGCCAGAAGGTTGGAATACTAATGAATATTATTTACAAGGTTTTTCTTCTTCTCTTCCACTAAACACTCAACTTAATGCTTTAAGACAAATTGAAGGCTTAGAGAAAGTAGAAATTTTTAGGCCAGCTTATGCTGTGGAGTATGACTATTTTCCTCCCGTACAATTAAAGCATACCTTAGAATCTAAAATTGTGAGTAATCTTTATTTTGCTGGGCAAGTTAACGGAACTACAGGTTATGAGGAGGCAGCGGCACAGGGATTAATGGCCGGCATTAATGCGGCTCTTAAACTTAAAGATAAAGAGCCATTAATTTTAAAGAGAGATGAGGCTTACATAGGAGTCTTAATTGATGATCTAATTACTAAGGGAGTTGATGAACCTTATAGAATGTTTACTTCTAGAGCGGAGTATAGGATCTTACTTAGACAAGACAATGCCGACTTGAGGTTAACAGAATTATCATATAAGATTGGTCTTGCAGATTTAGATAGATATAATTTAATGTGTGCTAAATATTCTAGGATTTCAGCATTACAAAATTTTTTAGAGTTGGAGTCTATTTCTCCAGAACAAGTTAATGATTATTTGCTTTCTATTAATTGCTCAGCAATTACTCAGAAAAGAAAGGTGGCTGAAATTATTTTAAGACCACAAGTTGGTTTAGCCGATTTTTTATCTAATGTTCCACATGGAACTAAATGCTCTAAGTTGTTAGAAGATAGCAATATTGCCGAGCAAATTATAGATTTGCCTTTTGTCCCAAAGGCTGATAATTTTGTAGATTCTGCTTTTATAACTTATAGAACACAATTTAATGAAGAAGTAATAGAAAGTGTTGAACTTTCTATTAAATATAGTGGATATATTGAGAGAGAGAAAAAACTAGCGGAAAAAATATTAAGGTTAGAAAATGTAAAAATTCCAGCCGATTTCGATTTTCTTAAAGTTAGCTCTTTATCTATTGAGAGTAGGCAAAAATTAATTAAACATAGACCAAATACAATTGCTCAAGCTTCTAGAATACCTGGTGTGTCTCCTGCAGATATTTCCATTTTATTAGTTTATTTTGGTAGATAATTTTTTTGTACTTGTAAATTAATAGCAATGTTCCACGAAGAACAAATAATATAAAACCTGCGTTTCATAATAGCGAAACGCAGGTTTTTATTTAATTACTGTATATTTCTTCTATTTGTTTCATGTATTTTTTGTGAAGACTAGAACGCTTTAATTTTAGTGTTTGAGAAAGAATATTATTTTGAATGCTCCAATCATCATTAACCAGTTTCTCTTTTCTAATTTGCTCGTGAGGGGCAAGAGATTTATTTACCCGTTCAATCTCGCGGCCTATTTTGTTTATTACTGCGCTGTTTTCTATAAGTTCATCGTTATTTTCATAGTTAATTTTATGTTTAGCTGCCCAATAATGTAGTTTGTTAAAGTTTGGAACAATTATGGCAGAAGGAAACTTTTGATTTTCTCCAATTACTATACAGTTTTCTATATATGGAGATTCTTTAAGTTGATTCTCTATAACTTGTGGTGCTACATATTTTCCTGCAGATAATTTAAAAATCTCTTTTTTTCTGTCTGTTATTTTTAAATATTGTCCTTCTTTTAAATAACCAATGTCTCCAGTATGAAGCCAACCATCATCGTCTATCATTTCTTTTGTTGTCATTTCATCTTTATAGTATCCAAGCATTATGTGGGGCCCTCTAGAGAGAATCTCGCCATCAGGGGCTATTTTTAATTCTGTTCCCTCTACTGGTACTCCAACAGTGCCTATAATATTTATTCCGCTTATTGGATTGTTTACGGCAATAACTGGGGAGGCTTCTGTCATCCCATAACCCTCAAAAATATGTAATTTTGCTGCATTAAAAAGGCGAACAATTTTGGCTCTAATAGCAGATCCGCCAGAAACAACTAGCATTTCCTTGCCGCCAAGAGCGTCGCGCCATTTACTATATACTAGTTTATCGGCTAGTAGGTGTTGAATTTTATAAGCGAGCCTGGTATCATAATTGTCAAAGTCTTCGCCAAATCTAAAAGCCCATTCGTATATTCCTCTTTTAACTCCACTTAAATTTTTACCAGCAGACTCTAGTTTAGTGTACATCTGCTCTAATACTCTAGGAACTGCGCAAAAACCGTCTGCTTTGCAGTCGGCCAAATCGCTTGCAATTGTGGCTAAACTTTCTGCATAATATATACTTATTCCTAAGTATTGATATTCGTAGTTCATACTACGTTCATATATATGACATAGAGGTAAAAAACTTAGCATTATACAAGAAGAGTCTTTGATCTGTTTTCTGGCGTGACCAACAGCACTAAACATAAGATTTTTATGAGATAGCATTACACCCTTAGGAACACCAGTGGTGCCAGAAGTATAGATAATGGTGCATATCTCGTTTTCGTCTATAACTTTTTTGTTTTCTATTATTAAATTTTCTAATTTGTTATAATTAGTCTCACCATCCTCTATAAATGACTTTAAGTGTAGTATACTTAGGCTTTCTATTGGAGTCTTTAGAGGAGCACTATCCATTAAAACAATTTGTGGTTTGTATTTTAAAGCAAAGTAGGCAGGGAGTATTCTGTTTAAAATAATTTCGTTACCTATAATTAAAATTTTAGCATCGCTGTGTTCAAAAATATGCTGGTAGTCGTCTTGGCTAAGAGTAGTATAAATTGGTACGTGTACAAAGTTTGCCAAACAAAGTGCCATATCTATAAAGTTCCACTCTGGTCTGTTATTACAAATTGTTATTACTTTATCGTGTTTTATTAGGGCCTGCCCATTGTTATCTCTGTAATTAATGAAACCTGCAGCTAGCTTGTGTGATATATTATAGTAGTCGTTGGTAGAATACTTTATCCATTTGCCATTTACTTTTCTACTTAGTATATCTGGTTTCTGATAATTAGCTTTTAATTGTTCTAGAAGGTCAAATACCCTCCTCGTTGGGTAATCTAATGGGCTGTTAATCATGGTGTTGTGTTTTAGTTATGGTTTAGCTTTTATAATATCTTCTATATCGTTAATAAAGCAATCTATATCTTTTTTTTCTGTATTAAATGAACACATCCACCTTAGTTCATACTCGTTTTCGTCCCAAATATAAAAGAAATGCTTTTTTTGTAGAGCGTTGCTAATCCATTTAGGCACAATGGCAAAGACAGCGTTTGATTCTACAGGTTTAGAAATTTTAATTTCTGAAAATCTTTTTAGGCAATCAGCTAGGTATAAGGCCATTGAGTTTGAATGTTCTGCTAATTTTAAGTACAAATCGTCTTTGAGATATGCCTCAAATTGAGCTGCTATGAATCTGTTTTTGGAGTATAGTTGGCAAGCTTGTTTTCTAAAATAGGGGAGCTCATCTGCAATGATGCTATTATTAAAAATTATAACAGCTTCTCCCATGAGAAGACCATTTTTGGTCCCTCCAAATGATAGAACATCAACACCACAGTCGGCAGTAAATGTTTTAATTGGCATTTTTAGAGCAGCGCTGGCATTTGATATTCTAGATCCATCTATGTGTAAGAAACACTTGTGTTGGTGTAGTAAGTCTGCTAATTCTTTAATCTCTTGTGTGGAATATAAAGTCCCAAGCTCTGTTGGTTGAGATATTGAAAGAATTTTAGGCTGAGAATGGTGCTGAAAGCCAAAGCCAGTTAAAGCTTCTTGTACTGTCCTTAAATTTACCTTTCCATTTAAGGCTTTTAGTGCTATTATTTTACTCCCTGTTATCACCTCTGGTGCTCCACATTCGTCTACGTTAATGTGAGCGGTATTTGGTGCTAAAATTGAGTTATAACTTTTTACAAAGCATGAAAGAGCAACAACATTTGCTCCAGTTCCATTCATTACAAAAAAAGCCTTGCAATTACCACCAAGAAGGTCTTCTAGCTTAGATAAAACACCTAGAGTGTAATTATCCTCGCCATAGGCAATTTCAAAGTCTTTATTTTGTTTGTTAATAGCCTCTAGAATAATAGGATGAACTCCAGAATGATTGTCACTTCCAAAACTATGTTTCATATCTTTTTTTTATAAATATGTTATTATGCAAAATTAAAATTAAAACTTGATAAATAATAGAAAAATATATGTTTTTTTAAAGCAAGAGCCACAAGAAAGTATAATCTTACTTTCTTGTGGCTCTTGCTTTAAATTTAGGACTATATTATGCCTAATAAATTATTTGCAAATTTCTGCGTATGCAGCAGCATCTAATAATTTTTCTAATTCTGCTGGATTGCTTAGCTCAACTTTAATCATCCAACCTTCTCCGTATGGATCGGTATTTACAGATTCTGGGGCATCTTGTAAAGCCTCGTTAACTTCTATAACTTTACCAGAAACAGGCATAATAGCGTCAGCTACTGTTTTAACTGCCTCAATTGCTCCAAAGTTTTCACCGTTACCTAGCTCTTCGCCTTCTGTTTGAATGTCTACAAAAACTATATCTCCCAATTGGCTTTGAGCATAGTCTGTAATACCTATTGTTGCAACGTTACCGTCAACTTTTACCCACTCGTGATCGTTTGAGTACTTTAAATTGTTTGGTGTATTCATTTTTTTTACTTTAAATATTGTATACTTTATTTTTTTGAGTATGTTTTACTTGCAAAAGTATTAATTATTTTTCTAATAAAAAAATTAGCTTTGCTACTTAATTAAAGTCGTTTTAAACTAAGCTTAATTAATTCTTCTAAGCTAGATTTAGGATTCTCTTTAATTATTGTTGAGAGAACTTTTTCTGCGGGAGCTTTAGAAAAGCCAAGCATAATTAGTGCAGAAAGTGCCTCTTCTTTATCTAAAGAAGCATTTGTGTCGGGAAGCAAAGTATTAAGATCTGTTGTGCTTCCTTTTGCAATTTTATCTTTTAGCTCTATAATTAGTCTTTGGGCCGTTTTTAGTCCAATGCCTTTTATGCTTTTAATTTTATTTACGTCTCCGTTAATAATAGCAGTGCAAATTTCATCTGAGTTCATAGAAGAAAGCATCATTCTTGCAGTATTAGGTCCTATTCCCGATACATCTATTAGTTTGCAGAAGATATTTCTTTCTTCAATGGAAAAAAATCCGTACCAAATTTGGAGATTCTCTCTAATATGGTGATATATATATAGTTTACTCTGTTTGGATTTCTCAATTTCTGAATAGGTCTGAAGCGAAATTTGTAGTTTATATCCAATTCCTTGGTTATCAATAACAACTTCGGTTGGCGTAATTTGGGCTATTGAGCCACTGATGTAATCGTACATATCATAAAAATTTTCAACATTAGGCACAAATTTATGTTTTTTAATTGATAAGTTTATACTTTTGCAAAGGAAATTAATAAATATGAAAACAATAGAAGATTTAAGGAGTAAGTTTCCTGCTTTAAACCAAAAGGTTTATGGTAAAACTTTAGTTTATTTAGATAACGCGGCTACTGCTCAAAAACCACAGGAACTAATTGATTTGGTTAATACTATGAATAGTGCTACAAATGCTAACGTGCATAGGGGCTTGTATGATTTGAGTGATAGGGTTACTGCTCTGTATGAGGGAGCTAGAGATAAAGTTAGAGATTTTATAAATGCACCACAAAGAGAGAATATAATTTTTACTTCTGGAACCACAGCTTCTATTAATTTAGTGGCTAGTAGTTTTGGACAAATGAGTTTAAGACCAGGAGATTCTGTAATAGTTACTCAGGATTCTCATCACTCTAATATAGTACCTTGGCAATTAGCTTGTAAAAGGGCAGGGGCGGAGTTGAAAGTTTTACCCATAGATGATAATGGACAATGGATTTTAGATGAGCTTTATAATCTTATAGATACAAAGGTTAAGATGATTGCAGTGCCACATATATCTAATGTATTAGGCTTAGTTAATCCTATAAAAAAAGTTATAGATATTGCTCATAAATTTAACATACCTGTATTAGTTGATGGGGCGCAAGGGATAGTTCATGCTAAGGTAGATGTTGTAGAGTTGGATTGCGATTTTTATGCTTTTTCTGGTCATAAAATATATGCAGAGCCTGGAATAGGAATATTGTATGGTAAAAAAGAACTTTTAGAACAGATGCCTCCATTTATGGGTGGAGGAGATATGGTTGGAACGGTTACATTTACAAACACTAGCTATGCTGCTTTACCATTAAAATTTGAGGCAGGAACTCCTAATTTTATAGGAGCAGCAAGTTTAACTCCTGCCTTAGATTTGGCTTTAGAGCTAAGACGAGGAAGCCTAGCAGACGAATTAGCTAAGAGCGAGAAAGCTATTATTTCTTACATGTTAGATGC
>CAXYUL010000004.1:0-22846 GCA_964292095.1 uncultured Bacteroidales bacterium
ACATCATGGAGTGCCTATGGTGGAAAAAAAGAGCTTCCAGGTACTTATAGCGAGCTTTACAGTAAAAATGAGCAATTAGATGCTACTTTAATGTTAAATGCAAACTTTAACATTGGCGAAAATATTACCTTAGGCGGGGTTGCTGGTTTTAACTATAATCAAATTTCATATAATGAGCTATATTCTTATTTATACGGTTTTGGTTTAAATAGCCCAGGTTGGTTTAGTTTAGAAAAGGGCTCAGATAGACCTCTAACAACTTCTTATGTATCTAGAAGAAGACTAATGGGCGCTTTTGCTCAAGCAGATTTTAGTTATAAGAACTACTTATTCTTAACAGGTACAATTAGAAACGACTGGTCTTCTACACTTCCTATAAATGCAAATTCATTCTTCTATTGGGGATTAAATGGTGCCTTTGTTTTTACAGATGCATTTAAAGGCTTACAAGAAAACGGAATTTCATTCTTAAAACTTAGAGCAGCTTATGGTAAAACTGGTAATGATGCACCTCTCTATAAAACTTCTGCATATTATATTCCTACTAAAGTTAGTTTAGGCTTTGGTGAAGTATATTTACCTATAGAAGGTGTGTTAGGTTTAACAGAGAGCAATACTATTCCTAACAAAGATTTAAAACCAGAAATTACAACAGAATGGGAAATTGGTTTAACAGCAAACTTCTTAGACAATAGAATTACTTTTGATGGTGCATACTATAATAAGAATACTAAGGATCAAATTATTTCTGCTTCTGTTGCTCCAGAGAGTGGCTATGGATATAGAACAAGAAATATAGGTAAAATACAAAATAAAGGTATTGAGTTAATGTTAGGATTTACACCTATTAAATCTAAATCTGTAAAATGGGATTTAGGAGTTACTTTTACTAAGAACTGGTCTAAAGTTAAAGAACTATGGGATGATGTGCAAGAGTATTCAATTTCTAGCTCTTACCAAGTATCTTATGTTGCAGAGGTAGGTAAACCTCTAGGACAATTTAAGGTTCCAGCAATTCTTAAGGATGAACAAGGTAGGACAGTTGTAACTGCTGCTGGAATACCATCAATAGATCCTTCACAAAAAGAAACCGTTGGTTCATCTACCCCTAATTTCCAAATGGGATTCAATACTAGGATTTCGTGGAAAAACCTATCATTATCAGCTGTTTTAGATTGGAGAAATGGTGGCTACTTTTATTGCTATACTGCACAACTGTATTATTTTTCTGGAAATGCTACTCCTACAGTATATAACGACAGACAGCCATTTATTGTTCCTAACTCTGTTAGGATGAGTGGAGGTAAATATATAGAAAATGATATTCCAATTAGATGGGCAAATACTTACCAATATTATAATAATGCTTCTAACTACTCACAATACAGAAATTGGATATTAAAGAAGGATTACCTTAAGTTAAGAGAATTAGTTTTATCCTATGATTTACCTAAAGCTGCTGTAGATAAAATAGGATTTATAAAGGGCTTAACAGTTAGTGCCATAGGTAGAAATCTATTTATGTGGACACCTAAGGAGAATAATTTCGTAGATCCCGAAGGTACAAATTATGGCAACGATCTAGCTTCTGAATTTGGTGAATTTGCTAGTGCGCCAACATACCGTACTTTTGGTGGAAGTATAAAAATTACATTTTAATTATAATTAAATTAGCATATGAAAAATATAATAAGAAAAGTAGTATCCATTTTTGCTATCGTTGCTGTTTTGGCATCTTGCGATAGAGCTTTGGATATAAATGATAATCCTAACTACCCAAGTGACGCTACTGTTAGTATGCTTCTGCCTTCTGCTCAAATAGCAATGGCTGGTATATTGGGTGGAGACATGGAACTCGTTGGATCTTTATGGAGTCAGCATTACACACAAAACTCTGCGTCTAACCAATATAACACAACAGTAAACTATACTATTTCAAACGCAAGTTATTCTAGATTTTGGACTATTCCATATACAATGTCCTTGCCAGACCTTAATATAATTCACAATTTAGCAACAGAGCAAAAGTTGGATAATTATATAATGGTTTCAGAGATAATGTCTTGCTATATATTTAATATCCTATCTAGCTGGTATGAGAATATTCCATATTCAGAATCTATACAAGGTGAGGATAAGCTATATCCAAAATACGATGATGGAAAGACAATAAATACAGCATTATTAGCTAGGTTAGATGCAGCATTAGCAAAGGCTGCCTCGGCTAAGGCATCTCCACAAACAATGAGCAATGATGATTTAATATTTTCTGGAAATGTTGATAAATGGGTTGCTTTTGGAAAAAGCTTAAAATTAAAACTACTAATGTTGGATTTTCAAGCAAACAAAGCTGCGATTACAACACTAATTAATGAGGGTGGTTTCTTAACTGTTGATGGAATGATAAA
Organism: uncultured Bacteroidales bacterium; assembly: GCA_964292095.1. Taxonomy (GTDB): domain Bacteria; phylum Bacteroidota; class Bacteroidia; order Bacteroidales; family UBA932; genus Egerieousia. The sequence goes on from CAXYUL010000004.1 coordinate 2,409, forward strand.
TAAGTTTACAGATAAGGAGAATAGTTCAAATCCTCTTTATGAAAATGATAGAAGAAAATTGAATACGGCTACAAACTTAGCAGCATCTGCAGTGTTAGTAAAATTTTTACAAGATGCAAAAGACCCTAGAATAGCAGTCTTCTTTAATAAAAATGCTGCTGGTGAGTATTATGGTTTAATACCTGGTGATAGACCAGCAACTTCAGTTGTTCCAAAAAATAAGATTTCTTTAGCTGTACTTGCTCCAGAAGATCCAGTATATTTTATTTCTGTAGCGGAAATGTATTTTCTTCAAGCAGAGGCCTGGGCTAGGATAGGAAATGCTGCTAATGCTAAAGCAAATTATGATAAAGGTGTTACTGCTGCATTTAATAGATGGAGTTTTGATGCTAGTGCATTTATAAAAGAAGGTGGCAAATATGCCTTTGATGCTACCTCAGAGGCTACAATGTTAAGATCTATTTTTACACAAAAATGGGTAGCCGCTGTTAGATGTCAAGCCTGGGGATCGTATTTTGATATTAATAGAGCAGGATATCCTGTATTAGGTAAAGACAGGCCAGGAGATGCTGGCTATGTTCTAGGGAATATTTGTCCTGTTGTTGACTCATCCTTAAATCCAGAAGAGTTCCCTAAGAGATTTATGTATCCTAAGGTTTCGTCTGATAATAATCCAAATGCACCTAAGCCTATTGCAATTACAGTTAAACAGTGGTGGCATAAGTAATAATTTATTAAAATATACAAAATGAAAAGATTTATTAAAATATTATTAGTTGCTTGTATAGCACTTGTAGGACTTAATTCATGTGAGACTTACGGAGATTATAAGCAAGATTTTTCTCCAATTTACCCTCTATGTGGTGAGTGGGTAGTAAATATTGTGGATAATGCCACTAACGTAAAGACAAAAGCAGTAATTTATACTTATGATACAGCAGACAAATCTAGTAATGTAATGTGGTTATGGATTAATAGTAAAGCATTTGGAACCAAATGTAAGGTAGATTGTAACCCTGCTGCTTGTACTTTTAGTGGAAGTAATTTAGCAAATGCACTTTATTCTGGCACAAATAATGTATTAGATGGTAGCGTTGTTGTAGATGGAGCAACTACGCCTTCTAGTGGAAAATCAGACTCTATTCACTTTACTTATTTTTCTTCTTTATCAAATTCAACTTATACTGTAGATGGTTATAGAAGAACAGGTTGGCCAGAGGACGAATAGTTTCTTATTATAAAATATAAAGAAGGACCATAGCTATAAAAGATTAGCTTTAGGAAAGAGAGAATGGTTAAAAGTAGAAATATACTTTTAACCATCATCTGCTTTTGTGTTTAATGTATTGAACCAAATTTGCTTATATCCGTTTATACTATAAAAAAATAAATATGCTAAATAATAAAGTCATTTTGCCTTAAGGCTAGTCTAAATAATTAAAACAATAATATTTATATGAAAAGTTTAAAAACAATTAAAAAATCAATTTCAATTTTTATTCTTTTAATTTCTATTTCTGTTCTGAGTTCTTGCTTAAAAACAGATACAAATAAGAATAACGAAAACAATAAATTAACAGATTTAGTAATTCCAGATGGATTTACTTGGTCTACATCTAGGAAGGTTACGCTTAAATTATCTTCTACAAAACCAGTTAAGTTAGCAGCCTTTTTAAATGAAAGTTGCAGCCAAAATAAAAAAATTGTAGAATGTTTGGCAACTAATCAACAAGACGACCCTCTCATACTTTCTGTCCCAAATGAAGGCCAAAAACTATTTTTGAAATATGAGAAAAGTGATGGTGAATATAAAATTATACCATTAGAAATACCATCTAATAACATCATCCAATATGTAGTTCCAGAAGATGCAAAAGCTGCAAAAACTACAATACAAGGGACCAAAGCTAATTATTATGGAGAAACTGGTATTATTTATTATCCTTCGGAAGGTTGGGGAACAATTTTATTTGAGGATTTGTTTCCCGATAAAGGAGATTATGATTTTAATGATTTTGTAGCAAACTATAAGCTTCAACTATACTTACAAAATTGGAATAAGGCTTACGGAGCAATGATAGGATTAAATGTAAATGCAGTTGGTGGGCAACTTCCTTACCAAATGTACTTACAGCTAGATGGCGTTACTACAAAAGAAATAGATAATATAGAGGTATTAGATGGAAATATAAGAAACTGTGACAATTTTATATGTGAGCTTATCTCATCAAATGACCCCAATTCGCCCGCTATAATTGCCTTTAGAAACATAGAAAAAAATCCTAATAAGCAAGAAAATAGCAAATATATTAATACAGAAAAGGACTATAAACTAAGCTATGATCAATTAGTAAGTGTTTCTATAATGGTATATTTTAAAAATTCCATTAATTTAATAAATTTATCGGAGGATAAATTTAACTTCTTTTTAGCTAAAGGAAATTCAAGCAATTTAGAAGAAATACATGTCTCTGGATATGCTCCATCTAAATTTGGTATTAATATGTATAATAATCTAAAGAAAAACAGTTCAAACCTAAATCCAAACGATAGCCGTTACTATTATTCAAAAGATAATTTTACTTGGGGACTCTTAGTCCCAGATAATATTCCACACACATACGAATCGGTAGATTTTATAAAGGCATACCCAAAATTTAGAAATTGGGCTGTATCTGGTGGCAGAGAGTATGCTAACTGGTATGATATAGAGTATAGAGAAGAGCAATATTTAATTAATTACTAGCTGTCATAACTATGCTTTTAAATAAATTAGTGTATATTATTTATTAGCCTTTTTGTACTAAAGTAGAGTCGTGTTTTATTGGTAATGAGAGAAATGTAGTTATTTTTTATTCAATTATTATAAAAAACAACTACATTTGTCGTTTATAAAGAGTTGCTTTATAATACATCTTTAAAAATATAACATATATGAAAACAATAAAAGTTTTACCTACAATTGTCATTCTCGTATTATCTATATTTGTTATAAGTTCATGTTTAAAAACAAATGTAGAAGAGAATAAGGTTAGTGAGAAATTAACAGATCTTGTAATTCCATCTGATTTTAATTGGTCTACATCAAGACAAGTTACATTTTCTCTTTCTTCTCCAAAACCCGTTAAGCTATCTATCTTTTATGCAGAAGAAGATTTAAAGAATAATTTGCTTGCAGAGTGTATAGCTACTAATGAACAAAACGATCCCTTAATACTTTCGCTACCCAATAATATTGACCAAGTTTTTGTAAAATACCAAAAAAACGATGGACAAGAAAATATTATTCCATTATCAATTAACCTTAATAAAGTTACATTTGTAGTACCAAATGATGCAAAAGAAGTTGAACTAAGTACAAAAGCTAACTCTAACAGCGAACAAGGCGTAATTTTTTACCCTTCGGCATTGGGCGGAACAATTTTATTTGAGGATTTGTTTCCCGATAAAGGAGATTATGATTTTAATGATTTTGTAGCAAACTACATTGTAGAAGTTTTTTTACAAAACAAGAATAAGGTTTATTCTGCCTATGTAGCTCTAAATGTAAATGCAGTTGGAGGACAGCTTCCATATCAATTTTATTTACAACTAGATGGAGTAAGTTCTAAGGAAATCTCTAGTTTAGAAATAGGAGAAAATATTTTAAATTGTCCAAATTTTACTTGTGAACTTGTATCTTCAAATGATAAAGATGCTCCAGCAGTTTTTCTTTTTAAGAATGTAGAAAAGAACCCAAATAAGCCGGCAAATAGTAACTACATTAATACAGAAAAAGATTATATTTTAGAGTTTAGTAAGTTAGTAAACGTTAATGTAAAAATCAACTTTAAAAATGCTATTAAATTAGAGAATATTAGTGAAAATAAATTTAATTTTTTCTTAGCTAAAGGAAGTGCTACAGATTTAGACGAAATACATGTATCTGGTTTTGCTCCAACTAAGTATGGAGAAAGCAAATACAATGATTTAAAGAAAAATAGTTCTAACTTAAGTCCTAGTGATAGTCGTTATTACTTTTCTAAAGATAACTTTACTTGGGGAATATTAGTTCTCATGTCTCTTCCTCATACATACGAATCTATAGATTTTATTAAGGCTTATCCTAAGTTTAAGGATTGGGCTGTATCTGGAGGTACTAAAAATAAAAATTGGTATTTAAGCAAATACAGGAATAAGCAGTACATGGTAAACAGTTTGTAAATTATTTTACCCATAACAACAAAAAAGCGTTTAATTTAAATAAATAAAGGCTATCTAGATATTTAAAACTTGATATCCTTTATTGCATACATTTTATTTATTTCATAACTCTATATTTATTAAAAAAGTTTAGCTCTATTTCTCTCCATTGATCTTTAGACTGGTCTTCTATTAGTGGATACAAATAATACTGCTTAAATTTATTACTTAACGAATTATATATATAATAGTTATTTCTTGGAGTACTTCTTGTTTCCTGAAGACAGAATCCAAACACATTAGGAACCTTTATTTTAGCTAGCAAAGCTCTATAATTGTACTTAGAATCATCAAGTTGATCACTAGAAAAATAAGGCGAATAAATACTAACAGCTCTAATCCTATCGTCAATAGCGCAAGCAGCTAGGCCAACTTTTCCCCCATTCCTATTAACACTAACAAAAATATTACTACTATCAACAATCTTTCTGCTCTCTATAAAATCAATTGCCCTAATTGCATCAGCGGTAGCTTCTTTAACACCCCTAAGCTTATTTTTATCGCGTAGTACTACAAGCTCAATAAGGTTCTTACTCATATCTGCTCTAATAGAACAAGAATCTAAAGCCTCATCTCCGTAACGAACAATCGCTAAATGATTTTCTCTCTTTTTAGGAACAAAATAATAAGCATAAATTTTATTTTTACCCAAGCTTGTCATTTCAACCAAAAATACATCTCTAAATTCGCCCTGCATCTTTTTAACTTTAGACAATTTATAATTTGGATTCACTTTAGCCAACTCGCTTTTAATGTTTTCCCAATAATTATTCCTTTGGTTCAAGCTGTCAACACTAGTTATAATTTTAGCTGGCTCATAAGCTATATTAAACTCCTTAATAATCTCTAAATCATTTTCTAAGCATACTTTATATATACCGGGTAGGGGAGAATCAAAAGCAAAACTCACCAACGAACTATCATTGGAATCAACAGAAAGTTCTTGTTTAAAAGTATACACAGGCACATCGCTATCAGATTTTACAGTACATTTTATAAGAAAGCTCTCCTTTTTATAATTAAAATTAGCAATAGACATTGTAACTTTTGGGCTTCTATCTCCATAAAATATCCAATTATCATTTAAATACAATTTATAAGCAAAATCTCCATGCTCAATCTTAATAGATCTATCTGCTCTATCTGGCTCTTGATACGGATTTTTATTTTGAGCAAATGCCAGCGTGCTACTCACCAAAATTATCTTAATACTTAAAAAAAACACTAACAAGAATCTCTTTCTCATCTCAAAAATATATTTACTTTATAATTTTATTATTAGCGGCAATTTTAGCCACTATAAAGTTAGAAACGAATATTTTTGTGAATAATCTACCCTCTCCCCCAAAATATTCTTAACCATGCTCTCTATTAAAGTCAAATTATTTGAAGTAGAATAAAATTCACTTCCACTATATTCATTTTTAGCTCTATCCACAATCAAACCTTTTTCTTTCAGAACATCCAGTGTATGTTTTGCAACCGCAGGAGCAGGATTAATAATTTCCATACGCTTCCCGACAATCTCTCTTATCTGCTCTATTAAGAAAGGGTAGTGGGTACAACCCAAAACCAGGTGGTCAGCATTCTTCTCCAACATAGGATTTATATATTTATTTAGAAGTTCTCTAGCTTCTTTAGACTCTATCTCTCCACTCTCAACAATCTCAACAAGGCCATTACCCACCTGTTCAATAACAGTAGCATCAGTAGCAAATTTATGTAAAGTTCTCAAATACAATTCACCCTTAAAAGTACCTTTTGTAGCAAGAACTCCAACTACTCCTGTTTTGCTATTTAGAGCAGCTGGCTTTAGAGCAGGCTCCATTCCAATAAACGGACAGTCAAAATTTTGTCTTAGATAATCTATAGCTCCAGCTGTTGCAGTGTTACAAGCAACAACAATTAGCTTTGCTCCCTTATTAATTAAAAAAGAACTTATTTTACTAGTTCTATCTATAATCTCCTCTTTGGGACGGGGGCCATAGGGGCAAAACCCCGAATCTGCTACATAGATGTAGTTTTCTTCTGGCAAAATGTTTACTAGCTCTTTCCAAACAGACAAGCCACCAACTCCAGAATCTAATATTCCTATCATAAACTTATTTTAATAACGAGGTGCTAATATACATAAAAAATCTCGAAAGTTATTTATTCCTTTCGAGATTTAATATCGTTTTAATATGCTAAAATTATTTAAGCCTTTCTTCTAAAATTTGAACTAATTCCTCCTCAGAAGCTCTTCTTTTAATAATTTTACCTTCACTATCTAAAATAATGTTTTGAGGAATAAAATGAACCATGTAAGGTTTACCTACCTCATTTTTCCAGCCTTTAAGGTCAGAAACATTTATCCAAGTAAGCTTATCATCTTTAATTCCCTTTTTCCAAGCATCTTCTTTTTCGTCAAACGAAACTCCAATAATTTGGAAACCTTTTTTGTTATATTTATTATAGATTTTAGTTAAAGTAGGATTAAATGCACGGCAAGGACCGCACCAAGAAGCCCAAAAATCAACCATTGTAACTTTATTAGCCTTGTAAATATCAGATAACTTAACAGGATTTCCATCAACATCGTTTTGAGTAAAATCTGGAGCTACCATACCAACTTGTAATGCCTTTAAAGATTCAATTATACCAGCAACTTTTTTAACTTTATAATTGTTTTTATAGTTAACAGAATCTGCAACAAATGCTGATAATTTAGCCTCTGCGCTAGCAAGTTCCATATTATCTACCTCATTTACAAAGTTCTCTAGTGCAAATAAAGAAGTAGGGTTTCCAATTATATAATTTTCATTAGCAGCTTTAGCAATAGTTGAAAGGCTATCATATAGCTTCTCAATACTATCTTTAGTCTCTTTAGAGTCTGTGCTATAATACAACTTCATAAGAGAGTCTACTTTATTAGCCTTAAATAAATCTTCTGTAATAGTATTCAAAGAATCTATTATTCTTTGAGTTTTACCACCAACAACTGCACTTTCTCTTGGATTGCTTAAATTAATGCTCATATCAAATTTATCATTCTCTAAGAATAGTCTGCCAATTACTCCTTTAGCATCTTTAAATTTGATATAAAAATTGTCGGGAGTAGAAAGATTACCTTTAAAAGTACCTTTTCCTCCATTAATTGCTATTGTTTGAGAAACTGCATTCTCATCTTCTAGCATATTTGTTAAAACTAGAGAATCAGATTGTATTAAAGTAGAGTCACCATTAAGTGTAACATTTACAATAAACCCTGTCTCTTTTGGAGTAGAACAAGCAAATAGTCCTATTGCTGCTCCAAGTAAAATTAATTTTTTCATTTATTTTTTATTTTATGCATCTTGTTGTTCTTTGCTTTGTTTGCTTCTAGCCATGCGTTGGTAGTCGTCCATAGATGCAACAACTATCTTCTCATACTCTCTCTGACCTGTTCCAGCAGGAATAGGATGTCCGCATATAACGTTTTCCTTTAATCCTTCTAGAGTATCTACTTTACCAAATATAGCCGCCTCGCTCAATACTTTAGTAGTCTCCTGGAATGATGCTGCAGACATAAAGCTACTTGTCTTAAGAGCAGCTCTTGTAATACCCTGCAGTACCTGGTTAGAAGTGGCAGGAATTGCATCTCTAGCCTCCACTAGTTTAAGGTCTTGACGTTTTAAAATAGAATTCTCATCTCTTAAACGTCTAACACTTACTATCTGCCCAGCTTTAAGTTCTTGAGAATCACCAGCATCTAAGATTACTTTCTTATCCCAGATATTATCATTCTCTTGCATGAACTCCCATTTATCTGCTAGTTGCTCTGGAAGGAAGCGAGTATCACCTGGATCTACGATTTCTACCTTACGCATCATTTGTCTTACAATAATCTCAAAGTGCTTATCGTTAATTTTTACGCCCTGCATACGGTAAACCTCTTGAACCTCATTAACAATATACTCTTGAACCTTTGTAGGACCTTGAATTGCAAGTATGTCCGCTGGAGCAATTGCCCCATCCGATAATGGCATACCAGCTCTAATGTAGTCGTTTTCTTGTACAAGAATTTGCTTAGAAAGTGGAACTAAGTAGCGCTTTTCCTCTCCAGTTTTAGATTTAACAATTATTTCTCTATTACCTCTCTTAATCTTACCCATAAATACCTCTCCGTTAATCTCAGAAACAACAGCTGGATTTGATGGATTTCTTGCCTCAAATAACTCAGTTACACGAGGAAGACCTCCTGTAATATCGCCAGACTTACCAATAGCACGAGGAATCTTTATAAGGGTATCACCTGCTTTTAGTTTTTGGTTATTATCAACCATTATATGTGCACCCACAGGTAAGTTATACTGCCTTAACTCATTACCTTCTTTATCAAGGATCTTAATTATTGGGTTCTTAGATTTATCTCTAGACTCAATAACCACCTTCTCCCTGTGCATAGAGTATTCATCTGCAGCTTCTTCTCTGTAAGTTACGCCCTCAATTAAACCATCATAAGCAACCTTACCAGCTAGCTCTGTAATAGTAATAGCGTTATAAGCATCCCATTCGCAAATCTTATCTCCCTTCTTAACAATATCTCCGTGTTTAAAGTAAAGAATAGCTCCGTAAGGAATATTATGTTGTGATAAAGTAATACCAGTATTTGCAACAACAATACGCATTTCTGCTGTACGTCCAATAACAATATCCTGTTTTCCTCCGCCTTCAACTTCTTTAATAATTGTCCTTAACTCTTCAAACTCAACCTTTCCATCATATTTAGTAACAATCTCATTTTCGGTAATACTACTTGATGCAGTACCTCCAACGTGGAATGTTCTAAGAGTAAGCTGAGTACCAGGCTCTCCGATAGACTGAGCTGCAATTACTCCAACAACCTCACCTTTCTCAACCATCTTACCTCTAGCTAAGTTTCTACCATAGCATTTAGCACAAACTCCTTTCTTAGTCTCGCAAGTTAACACAGAACGAATCTCAACTGCCTCAATAGGCAAAGTCTCAATCAGAGCAGCAATATCCTCCGTAATTTCTTCTCCTGCAGCAATGATTAAATCACCAGTAAGAGGATTAAACACATCGTGAACAGTTGTTCTACCAAGAATTCTGTCGTATAAAGACTCCACAACGTCGTCTTTATTCTTTATTGCAGTAGCTATAAGACCTCTAAGTGTTCCACAATCCTCTTCATTAATAATAACATCGTGCGAAACGTCAACAAGTCTACGTGTCAAATATCCAGCATCTGCTGTTTTAAGAGCTGTATCCGCCAAACCTTTACGAGCACCGTGTGTAGAAATAAAGTACTCTAACACAGAAAGTCCCTCTTTAAAGTTAGAGAGGATAGGATTCTCAATAATTTCTGCTCCTTGTGCTCCAGATTTTTGAGGTTTAGCCATAAGGCCACGCATTCCGCATAACTGACGAATCTGTTCTTTAGATCCACGAGCTCCAGAATGTAACATCATATAAACTGGATTAAAACCTTGGTTATCTGTTGCAATTTGCTTTTCTACAATATTGGTCAAACGAGAGTTTGTATTAGTCCAAATATCAATAATTTGGTTATACCTTTCATTATTTGTTATAAGACCATTGTTATAGCTAAACATTATATTCTCAACAGCTTGATATCCCTCTTCTACTAATTTAGTTTTTTCTTCTGGAATAATTACATCACCTAAGTTAAATGAAAGACCTCCTTTAAACGCCATTGTATACCCGATATGCTTAATATCATCTAGGAATTGAGCTGTTCTAGCCACTCCCGATACTTTTAGCACATTACCAATAATATCTCTAAGCGATTTCTTTGTAAGGATCTCATTTATATATCCAACTTCTGGTGGAACTACCTGATTAAACAAAACTCTACCAGCGGTAGTATCTGTTAATTGGTAACCCTCTTCTAAATGTAGAGGATTTTTAGGAAGTCTAACCTGCACAGTAGCATGCATATCCAATCTTCCTTCATTTATTGCAATAATAATTTCCTCTGGGCCATAAAAGCGCATTCCCTCTCCTTTTACGCCTGCTCTTGGCTTAGTAATATAATACAAACCAAGCACCATGTCCTGAGAAGGAACGGTGATTGGAGCTCCATTTGCAGGGTTAAGAATATTATGCGATCCCAACATTAGTAGTTGAGCCTCCAAAATAGCTGCATTTCCAAGTGGAAGGTGAACTGCCATTTGGTCTCCGTCAAAGTCGGCATTAAATGCAGTACAAGCTAATGGGTGCAACTGAATTGCCTTTCCCTCTATCAATTTTGGTTGAAAAGCTTGTATACCAAGACGGTGTAGGGTAGGGGCACGATTCAAAAGAACAGGGTGTCCTTTCATTGCGTTCTCCAAAATATCCCAAATAACAGGATCTTTTCTATCAACTATTTTTTTAGCAGATTTAACTGTTTTAACTACACCTCGTTCTATTAACTTACGTATAATAAACGGCTTATATAGTTCGGCTGCCATAAACTTAGGTAAGCCACACTCATGCATCTTAAGCTCTGGGCCAACAACAATTACAGAACGAGCAGAATAGTCTACACGTTTGCCAAGTAAATTCTGACGGAATCTACCTTGTTTACCCTTTAAGCTATCAGATAACGATTTAAGTGTTCTGTTAGCCTCTGTTTTAACGGCATTTGATTTTTTAGAATTATCAAATAATGAGTCAACTGCCTCTTGAAGCATACGTTTCTCATTTCTTAAGATAACCTCTGGTGCTTTTATTTCTATTAATCTTTTTAGACGGTTATTTCTAATAATTACCCTTCTATAAAGATCATTTAAGTCTGACGTAGCAAATCTGCCTCCATCTAGTGGAACTAAAGGCCTTAATTCTGGCGGAATAACTGGAATTACCTTAAGTACCATCCATTCTGGGTGATTTACATCTTTTGATTCTCTAAATGCCTCAATTACACTTAGTCTTTTTAGAGCATCAGCTTTTCTTTGTTGAGAAGTCTCTGTTTCAATCCTATTTCTAAGAGTATATGACAAGTCATCCAAGTTAATTTTAGAAAGGAGTTTGTAAATAGCCTCAGCTCCCATTCCTGCAATAAACTTATTTGGATCATCATCCTCTAGTAATTGATTTTCTTTTGGAAGAGCATCCGTTATTGCCAAATACTCTTCTTCTGTAAGAAAGTCTAGCTCTTTTATTCCATTTTCGGCAGCAGCTCCTGCTTGTACTACAATATATCTTTCATAATATATAATAGCATCTAATTTTTTAGAAGGTATACCAAGTAAGTAACCAATCTTATTAGGGGTTGAACGGAAATACCAAATATGAGCTACGGGAACAGTAAGAGTTATGTGTCCCATTCTTTCTCTACGTACTTTCTTCTCAGTAACCTCTACACCGCATCGGTCGCAAATAATACCTCTATAGCGTATACGTTTATACTTTCCGCAATGGCACTCATAGTCCTTTGATGGGCCAAAGATCCTTTCGCAGAAAAGTCCGTCTCTCTCTGGTTTATAAGTACGGTAGTTTACGGTTTCGGGTTTTAGAACTTCGCCAGAAGATCTCTCTAAGATCTCTTCTGGTGAAGCTAGCCCAATACTTATTCGGTTGAAATTGCTTTTAACCTTAATCTCTTTCTTAAAAGACATATTCTTGTTATTTCAAATTATCAAAAACTATATTAGTCCAAATTTACGCTAAGTCCCAATCCTCTTAGTTCGTGTAGTAACACATTCAATGACTCTGGAATTCCTGGAGTTGGCATTGGATCACCTTTTACAATAGCTTCATAGGCTCTAGATCTTCCAACAACATCATCAGATTTAATTGTAAGAATCTCTTGAAGAATATTAGAAGCTCCAAATGCTTCAAGTGCCCATACCTCCATCTCTCCAAACCTTTGTCCTCCAAATTGTGCTTTACCTCCTAAAGGTTGTTGAGTAATCAGTGAGTAAGGTCCTATTGAACGGGCGTGCATCTTATCATCAACCATATGTCCAAGCTTAATCATATAGGTAATACCCACAGTTGCTGGTTGGTCAAACAATTCTCCACTACCGCCATCACGTAAATATGTCTTTCCGTATTTAGGAAGTCCTGCTTTATCTGTATAATCACAAATATCATCTAAAGTAGCACCATCAAAAATAGGTGTTGAGAACTTAATACCTAACTCTTTTCCTGCCCATCCTAAAACTGCCTCATAAATCTGGCCCAAGTTCATACGAGAAGGCACACCAAGAGGGTTTAAAACTATGTCTACTATTGTTCCGTCTTCTAAGAAAGGCATATCCTCATCTCTAACAACTTTAGCAACAATACCTTTATTTCCGTGTCTACCTGCCATTTTATCGCCCACTCTAATCTTTCTCTTTTTAGCAACGTAAACTTTAGCAAGTTGCATAATACCAGTTGGAAGTTCGTCTCCAATAGTTAAATTATATTTTATTCTCTTTAGTTCGGCGTCATACTCTTTATGAGCAATCAAATAATTATTAATTAACAACTTAATCAAATTATTAGTATGCTTATCAGAAGTCCATTTAGTAGGATTTATATTCTCATAATCTATTGCCTCTAAAACGGTCTTATTAAAAGGTTTTCCTTTAGCAATAATTTCTACTCCGTATAAATCTCCAACCCCCTGAGACTCTTTAGATTGCAATAAAATTAGCAATTTATCTAAGAATTTCTCTCTAAGAACTCCAGCTTTACGATTAAATGTATCTTCTGCTTGCTGAATTTGAGTTTTGGTACTAGATTTAACCTTCTTGCCACTTCCCTCTTTTCCAACTCTAGCAAACAATCTTTTATCTATTATAGTTCCCGACAAAGATGGAGAAGCTTTTAAGGACGCATCTTTAACATCTCCTGCCTTATCGCCAAAAATTGCGCGAAGCAATTTTTCCTCTGGTGAAGGATCGCTCTCTCCCTTAGGCGTGATTTTACCGATAAGAATATCTCCAGGTTCAACATTAGCGCCAATTCTAATAATACCATTTTCATCAAGGTCTCTAGTAGCCTCCTCGCTAACGTTAGGAATATCAGAAGTTAATTCCTCCATTCCGCGTTTAGTATCTCTCACCTCCATAATATACTCATCAACATGAATAGAAGTAAAAATATCCTCCCTTATAATTCTCTCAGATAGCACAATAGCATCCTCAAAATTATAACCTTTCCATGGCATGTAAGCTACCTTAAGGTTTCTACCCAAAGCTAACTCACCTTTTTGAGTACCATAGCCCTCTGTTAATATTTGCCCAGGAACAACTTTCTCACCTTTCTTAACTATTGGTTTTAGTAAGATAGAAGTGCTTTGGTTTGTCTTTCTATATATAGGTAATTTATAAACGGTAATTTCTGGCTCAAAGCTAACAAATTTCTCATCATCTGTTTGTTCATATCTAATATGAATCTCTTTAGCATCTGAGAACACAACCTCACCCTTAGTTCTTGCTGATATCTGAGTTCTCGAATCCTTAACTACAGGACCCTCTAAGCCTGTACCTACAATTGGAGCCTCTGGACTTACAACAGGCACAGCCTGGCGCATCATATTAGAGCCCATCAACGCACGGTTGGCATCATCATGTTCTAGGAATGGAATGAGAGAAGCAGCTATAGATGCAATCTGGTTAGGAGCAACGTCCATTAAATGAACATCTTCCTTACCAACAACAGGATAATCCGCCTCAAATCTACATTTAATACGCTCATCTATTAGATTGCCATGATCATCTAAATGTGCATTTGCCTGAGCTACCATCTTCTCCTCTTCCTCCTCTGCACTCATGTACACATAACCCTTCTCGGTCATATCAACAACTCCATTTTCTACCTTTCTATATGGGGTTTCTATAAAGCCTAGTTCATTTATCTTAGCATAAACACATAGAGAAGAGATAAGACCGATATTTGGTCCCTCTGGGCTTTCTATAGGGCAAAGTCTTCCATAATGTGTATAGTGAACGTCACGAACCTCAAAACCAGCTCTATCTCTAGATAGACCGCCTGGTCCTAATGCCGATAATCTTCTTTTGTGAGTCATCTCTGCTAATGGATTTGTTTGGTCCATAAACTGAGACAACTGGCTAGTACCAAAGAATGAATTAATAACAGACGATAAAGTTTTTGCATTAATAAGATCTATTGGTGTAAAAACCTCATTATCCCTAACGTTCATTCTCTCTCTTATTGTTCTTGCCATACGAGCAAGTCCTACACTAAATTGATTTGCAAGCTGCTCACCAACTGTTCTAATTCTCCTATTACTTAAGTGATCAATATCATCAACTATAGCTTTAGCGTTGATCAATTGAATTAAGTAACGTATAATTTCTATTATGTCTGCTCTAGTAAGAACCCTTACATCTGCAGGTGTATTCAAGTTTAGTTTTCTATTAAGACGGTATCTTCCTACATCTCCTAAGTCATATCTCTTGTCTGAGAAGAAAAGTTTATCTATAACGTCTCTAGCGGTAGCCTCATCAGGTGGTTCTGAATTACGAAGCTGCCTATATGTATAAAATATAGCTTCTTTTTCAGAGTTACATTGGTCTTTTTGAAGAGTATTATGGATAATAGCAAAATCATTTGTGTTGCCATCCTCTTTATGAACTAGAATTGTGCTAACGCCAGAATCTAGTATATCCTCTATATGCTCTTCTTCAATTATTGTTTCGCGGTCTATAATAACTTGGTTACGCTCAATATATACTACCTCTCCAGTATCCTCATCTACGAAGTCCTCATTCCAAGTCTTTAAAACCCTAGCTGCAAGTTTACAGCCAATACATTTTTTTAAATTAGCTTTGTTTACCTTAATTTCATTTGCCAAGCCAAAAATATCTAAAATATCCTTATCACTTTCAAATCCTATAGCTCTTAGCAAAGTTGTTACAGGTAATTTCTTTTTGCGATCGATGTAGGCATACATAACATTATTAATGTCTGTTGCAAACTCAATCCATGAACCTTTAAAAGGTATTATACGGGCAGAGTACAATTTTGTACCATTAGCGTGCAAGCTTTGCCCAAAAAATACACCAGGTGAACGGTGTAATTGCGACACAACTATCCTCTCAGAACCGTTAATAATAAAAGTCCCGCGTGGTGTCATATATGGTATTGTTCCAAGATATACGTCTTGGATAACAGTATCAAAATCCTCATGTTCTGGATCGGTGCAATAAAGTTTAAGTTTAGCCTTAAGTGGAACGCTATAGCTTAAGCCTCTATCTAAGCACTCATCCATAGAGTAACGAGGAGGATCTATAAAATAGTCAATAAATTCTAGAACGAAATTATTACGAGTATCCGTGATTGGAAAGATCTCTTGAAAAACCTTAAACAAACCTTCGTTTCTACGGTTTTCTGCTGTTGTATCTAGCTGAAAAAAGTCCTTAAACGACTTTAATTGCACTTCTAGAAAATCCGGGTACTCTAAAAGGGATTTAGAAGTCGCGAATGTAATCCGCTGATTATTTGTATTTTGCGACATTGTTTTTGGGTTGGTTGAAAATAAACTTAAAAAAACGACAAAAAGGTTTAGAGCATTTAAGCTCTAAACCCGATTATTTCCCGTATAACGGGGGAAGAAGTTTATTTAACTTCAACTTCTCCTCCAGCCTCTTCAAGTTGTGATTTGATTTGATCAGCCTCTGCTTTTGAAACTTTCTCTTTAATTGCTTTAGGAGCACCATCAACTAAGTCTTTAGCCTCTTTAAGACCTAAACCTGTAATCTCTTTTACAACTTTAACTATTTGTAATTTAGCTTGGCCAGGTGATTTTAGTATTACATCAAACTCTGTTTGCTCAGTAGCTGCAGCAGCAGCAGCAGGAGCAGCAGCAACTGCAACAGCAGCAGCAGCTGGTTCAATACCGTATTCCTCTTTTAGAATTTTTGCCAATTCTTGTACATCTTTTACAGATAGGTTTACTAATTCTTCCGCAAATTTTTGGATATCTGCCATGATTTCTTATTTTTTATGTGTTATTATTATTTTTCCTCTTTTTCTGATAAAGTTTTTACAATTCCTGCTATCTTTCCACCACCCTCAGAAGTAAGTGCTGAAATAATATTTTGCATAGGAGATTGTAGTAAGCCGATTATGTCTCCAATAAGTTCCTCTCTAGACTTAATGTTAACTAATGCGTCAAGATTTTCTACTCCAATATAAGCACATTCTTGAACTAATGCTCCTTTAAGAACTGGTTTCCCATTTTCTTTACCAAACTCTTTAATAAGTTTAGCAGGGGCATTGGCTGTCTCTGTAAATAATATAGCAGAAGAACCTTTTAAAATAGATTCAAATTGCTCATATCCCTCAATTCCTTTCTGCTCTAGAGCTTTGTAGAATAAGGTGTTCTTTACAACAAGCATTTTAACTTGTTTTTCAAAGCAAGCACGACGCAACTTTGAAGTAACCTCGGCATTTAAGCCTTCTATATCAGTTACATAAAAATTAGGCGTTTGTTCTAATTGTGCTGCAATGCTTTCAATAATTTGTAATTTTTCTTCTTTTCTCATAACAGATTATTTATTATTCAGCAGCACCGTAGGTCTTGCCATCAATACAAATTCCAGGGCCCATTGTAGCAGAAATAAATATGCTTTTAACATATGTGCCTTTAAGTGCTTGTGGTTTTAATTTCACAATTGTGTTAAGGAACTCTATTGCATTCTCTGTCAATTTATGAGCATCAAATGATACTTTTCCTATACTAGTGTGAACAATACCTTGTTTATCTACTTTAAAGTCTATTTTACCGGCCTTAACTTCAGTTACAGCTTTAGCTATTTCCATAGTAACTGTACCAGTTTTTGGATTAGGCATCAAACCTCTAGGTCCGAGTATCCTACCAATAGCACCTATCTTAGCCATAACAGATGGGGTACAGATAATAACATCTACATCTGTCCAGCCACCTTTAATTTTTTCAATATATTCATCTAACCCAACAAAATCTGCTCCTGCTTCTTTAGCCTCAGCTTCTTTATCTGGTGTACATAATACCAATACGCGTGTTTCTTTTCCTGTTCCGTGAGGAAGTGTCACAACGCCGCGAACCATTTGGTTTGCTTTACGAGGGTCTACTCCTAAGCGAACAGCGATATCTACAGATGCGTCAAATTTAGTGAAAGATGTCTCTTTTACTAATTCGCATGCATCAGCAAGCTTATACTGTTTGCCGGCCTCAACTTTAGCCTCTACTACTTTTTGATTTTTAGTTAGCTTACTCATTGTGCGTGTGATTTTAATTTACGTCGGCAGGAAATGTTCCTTCCACATTAATACCCATACTTCTTGCTGTTCCAGCTACCATACTCATTGCAGACTTTAAAGTAAATGCATTCATATCAGGCATTTTATCCTGAGCTATTGCACGTACTTGTTCCCAAGTAATAGTAGCAACTTTTTTACGGTTTGGTTCTGCTGAACCGCTCTGTATTTTAGCTGCCTCCTTTAGTTGGATTGCAACAGGTGGTTGTTTAACCACAAAAGTAAATGATTTATCACTAAATACAGTGATAATTACTGGCAATACCTTACCGGCCTTGTCTTGAGTGCGGGCATTAAATTGCTTACAGAAATCCATAATATTAACGCCCTTAGAACCCAATGCTGGTCCTACAGGAGGTGATGGATTAGCGGCGCCGCCTTTAATCTGCAATTTAATGAATGCGGCAATTTCTTTAGCCATAATACTTAATTATTTATTCTTTTACTACTTGAACAAAGTTTAACTCTACAATTGTCTTTCTTCCAAAGATTTTAACCATAACCTTAAGTTTCTTCTTATCGTCCAAAACTTCTTCAACTACTCCGTTAAAGTCTTTGAATGGGCCATCTGTTACTTTTACCATTTCTCCCACAATAAATGGAGTAATATTCTCTTCATCCTTCTCTATAGACTCATCTACTTTTTGAAGTATGTGTCTAATTTCTGCAGGTCTAAGAGGTATAGGAGTGTCTTTTGTTCCCATTACATCTACAACTCCGTTTATACTTTTTAATACAGAATAAACCTCTTTAGTCATTGAGGCTTCTATAAAAATATAACCAGGGTATAGAAGTTTTTCAGAATTATGTTTTTTACCATTCTTAATCTGAAAAATCTTTTCTGTTGGGATCAAAATTTGAGTGACACAAGAAGAAAGATTCATTCTCTCTACTTCTGTCTCTATATAATCTTTTACTCTTTTCTCTGCACTCGAGAAAACTCTGAGGGCATACCAGTCTTTGGTTATTTCTGCCATGATTAATACAACATATTATAAATGAATGTCATAATGTTTTTGAAAGCAAGGTCCATTACAAATACAACCGCTGCAAAAATCAACGAGGCAACCATTACAAGTATAGCTGAACTTTGGAGTTGAGACCATGTTGGCCAACTCACTTTTTTGGCAAGTTCGATGTAAGACTCTTTAAAATATATAGCTACTTTGTTCATTTTATTTTAATTATGATATACTCAATTGGAAGCTTTGAGCCATCTGATTAAATATTCCAAGTCGTAACACTCGGTTTGCAGGGGCAGAGCGATTCGAACGCCCATCAACGGTTTTGGAGACCGCTATTCTACCCTTGAACTATGCCCCTAAATAAAGCTTCCACCACTTAGGCGATGAAAGCTTTTATCTTTAATTATTGGTATTATTCAATAATTTTGGTTACTTGTCCTGCACCAACTGTTCTACCACCTTCACGGATTGCAAAACGTAATCCTTCGTTGATAGCTACTGGATAGATAAGTTCTACTGTAATAGTAACGTTATCACCAGGCATTACCATCTCTGTTCCCTCTGGAAGAATAATCTCACCAGTAACGTCTAATGTACGGATAAAGTATTGAGGACGATATGTGGTATGGAATGGAGTATGGCGTCCACCCTCTTCTTTCTTTAATACGTAAATTTCAGCTTTGAATTTCTTATGAGGAGTGATTGTACCAGGTTTAGCAATAACTTGACCCCTCTTGATATCTTTTTTATCAACACCACGAAGTAATAGTCCAACGTTATCTCCAGCCTCACCAGAATCAAGAAGTTTACGGAACATCTCAACACCTGTAACAACTGATTTCTTTGGCTCTTCACCTAGACCAATAATTTGAATCTCTTCACCTACTTTAATAACACCAGTCTCAATTCTACCAGTTGCAACTGTACCACGACCAGTAATAGAGAATACGTCCTCAACAGGCATTAGGAAAGGTTTATCAATATCACGTGGAGGAAGTGGAATATATGTATCAACAGCATCCATTAGCTCCATTACTTTATCTTCCCATTTTGGATCTCCGTTTAATGCTCCAAGAGCAGAACCACGAATAATAGGAGTGTTATCGCCATCAAAGTTGTAGAATGAAAGAAGTTCACGAACCTCCATTTCTACTAGGTCGATCATCTCAGGATCGTCTACGATATCTACTTTATTTAAGAAAACAACAATTTTAGGAACGTTTACCTGACGTGCAAGAAGGATATGCTCACGAGTTTGAGGCATAGGACCATCTGTAGCAGCACAAACTAAAATTGCACCGTCCATTTGAGCAGCACCTGTAACCATGTTCTTTACATAGTCAGCATGGCCTGGACAATCTACGTGTGCGTAGTGACGTTTTGCTGTTTGATATTCAACGTGTGAAGTGTTGATTGTAATACCACGCTCTTTCTCCTCTGGTGCATTATCGATAGAGTCAAATGAACGTAACTCAGATAGACCTTTCTTTGCTAATACTGTAGTGATAGCAGCAGTCAAAGTGGTTTTACCGTGGTCAACGTGGCCGATAGTACCAATGTTAACGTGTGGTTTATCCCTTTTAAAAGTTTCTTTTGCCATAATAAAAAAATTAATTTAATTGTATATATTTTACACACTTGTAGAGCCGGTGATGAGAATTGAACTCATGACCTCTTCCTTACCAAGGAAGCGCTCTACCCCTGAGCTACACTGGCTTAATACTTGATTAGAGCGGAAGACGAGGTTCGAACTCGCGACCCTCAGCTTGGAAGGCTGATGCTCTACCAACTGAGCTACTTCCGCGGTTGTTGTGGGAGGAGGTGGACTCGAACCACCGAACCCGAAGGAGCGGATTTACAGTCCGCCGCAATTGCCGCTATGCGATCCTCCCGATATGTCTTTGATACAGCTTTTGGCCGTTTGAGCCGATAGAGGGATTCGAACCCACGACCCCGAGATTACAAATCACGTGCTCTGGCCAACTG
>CAXYUL010000005.1:0-22104 GCA_964292095.1 uncultured Bacteroidales bacterium
AGCGTATCTACTTCCCGACAATTTAACTCTAAAATGAGTGCTATTTACACCATTTATTGCTAATAAAATGTCTTTTGTAATATAATTAATTTTGCTCCCTCCCAATCTATCATCACCTGTGCCGTAGTTAAAGTAGGCTCCACCTAGGCTTTTGCCTAGAGCGCAGGTATCTCTTATTGCATTTGAAATGGTGTTATTAATTAAACTCTTGGCTTCCTTTGTATAGTAAATATTTAATTCTTCTTGCTCCCTTCCTATAGCGCCAATACTCTCTATATTAATTTTGTTCCATCCTTCATTAAGATTTATATAAGAGCCAAATGAGCCTGTTTTATATACTTTAATAGCCTGGCCATTAATATTAACTGTGTTATTTGCTGGACAAACTCCAATAATTGTGTGTTTTTGTTTGTAAACGGTATCTACTTTTCCCCTAACAATTTTAAGATTAGAGTTATTAGCTTTTGTTTCTTGTGCTGATAAGGTTTGAGCAAAAGTGCCTGAAAATATGAAAAATAAGGAAATAAATATTAATCTCATAATAATAATTGTTATTTGGCAAAGTTAGGAGAAATAACTAATAAAAAATAGATATTTATTAAAAAAAAATCTTAATTTTGAACATTATAAAATTAAATTAAAAACATAATTATGGAAGAAAAGAAAAGATTAAATTTAGGCTCTTTATTTATAATGATAGGGCTTATTACTATTGGAATAAGTATTTATCAGGCTGCTGTAACTTTTAAATCTTACGATAGAACTGTTCAAGTTAAGGGTTTATGCGAGAAAGAAGTTGGTGCAGATAGAGTTATATGGCCATTGTCGTATAAAATCATAGGTAATGATCTTATATCGTTGTATGATAAAATTAATAAAAATAATTCTATTGTAATTGATTTTTTAAAAGCTAATGGAATTGGTGATGCAGAGATTTCTATATCTGCGCCTCAAGTTGTAGATATTCAGGCAGATAGATATGCTGATCAAAATAGAATTGGAGCACGTTTTAATATAACATCTGTAATAACTGTAAACTCACAAAGTGTTGATAAAATAAGAGAAGTAATAGCAAAACAAACGGAGTTGCTTAAGAAAGATATTTCTTTAAATACAGACGATTACAGATATCCTGTAAAGTATTTTTTTGATGGCTTAAATAATATTAAGCCTCAAATGGTTGAGGAGGCAACCCAAAATGCACGTGCAACAGCAGAAAAGTTTGCCAGTGATTCTAAAAGTAAATTGGGTAAAATTAAAAATGCTTCGCAAGGTTTGTTTACCGTTACAGATAGAGATGAAACAGTTCCATATATTAAGAACGTAAGGGTAGTTACAAATGTAGAGTACTTTTTACGTTAAAATATTAAACTTATTTTTCTTATCTGCGTTTTTATAAAAAACAACAATATGAATATATCAAATATTATTGCCCGTCAAATTTTGGATTCTAGGGGCAATCCAACCATAGAGGTAGATGTTCATCTAAATTCGGGAGCTTTTGGAAGAGCTTCTGTTCCTAGTGGAGCTTCTACTGGCTCTAATGAGGCATTAGAGTTAAGAGATAATGACCCTTTGAGGTATATGGGAAAGGGTGTTCTTAAAGCTGTAGATAATGTGAATTCTATTATTGCTCCACAATTATTTGGCATGGATGCTCTTAATCAAAGAGATATAGATAAGTTTTTATTAGATTTAGATGGAACAGAAAATAAATCTAAACTAGGAGCAAATGCTATCTTAGGAGTTTCTTTGGCTGTAGCAAAGGCTGCTGCTAATTATTTGCAGATACCATTATATAGATATATAGGAGGAGTTAATGCTCATATTATGCCTATACCTATGATGAATATAATTAATGGAGGTTCACATTCTGATTCTCCAATAGCTTTTCAAGAATTTATGGTAAGACCTATTGGCGCAAGCAGTATTTCTGATGCAATAATGATGGGTGCTAATATCTTACACAATCTAAAAAAAATTTTAAAAGATAAAGGACTATCAACAGCAGTAGGGGATGAGGGCGGTTTTGCACCGCTTTTAAATGGAACAGAGGATGCTTTAAATTTTATAGTTGAAGCTATAAAGAGTGCTGGATACCTTCCTAAAAAAGAGGTAACTATTGCACTAGATTGTGCGGCATCAGAATTTTATAAAGATGGTATTTATGATTATACTAAGTTTGAAGGGAAATTGGCTGCTAAGAGAAATTCTAAGGAACAAATAGATTATTTAGAGCATTTAATTAATACTTTTCCTATTGATTCTATAGAAGATGCAATGTCTGAGGACGATTGGCAAGGTTGGAAAGATTTAAGTGCTAGAATAGGAGATAGGTGTCAATTAGTTGGGGATGATTTATTTGTTACAAATAAAAAATATTTGCAAAAAGGAATAGATTTAGGCTGTGCTAACGCTATATTGGTAAAGGTAAATCAAATAGGTACTCTAACAGAAACTCTAGAAACTATAGAGTTAGCAAAAACCAATAAGTATGCTGTTATTATATCGCATCGTTCTGGCGAAACGGAGGATTCTACAATAGCTGATATCGCAGTGGCTACTAATGCTGGGCAGATAAAAACAGGTTCTATGAGTAGGTCTGATAGAATTGCCAAATATAATCAACTTATAAGAATAGAAGAAGAATTAAGCGCTAATTAGTTGATATATAAAGTGATATATGAGTTTTGTCCTTTTAGTTAGTACAGGGTAATTAATTATATCCTCTGTATCGCTTTCTTTATACGTATTATTATTTATTCCTGCTGTAAACAATATAGCAGGAATATTTTTTTCAGCAAATGGGTAGTGGTCAGATAGTTTATAGAATAGTTCTCTAAATTGAGTGCTGTTGTAGAATGTATAGTCAATATCTAATCCTAAATGATTACTGTTATTACAAAAATTTAGTTGCTCGCTTTCCCAAGTCTTTAGTTTTTCTTGTCCAATAACTAAGATGTATTCTTTCATACTATGAGGAGGGGCTAATACACTTCCTATTTGATCTATATTTATAATACAATTGATATTTTCGCTAGGAATTTTAAGCTTGTCGCAAAAAAACTTACTTCCGCTCATGCTAAGTTCTTTGGCATCAAAGGCTATAAAAATTAAATTCTTATTTATAATATTACCCTCTTCCTTCATTTTAGCAAATGCATTAGCTAAGTTTAATAATGCTGATATTCCCGACGCATTATCATCAGCGCCTCTAAAAACTTTTTCACCAATAGCACCTAAGTGGTCGTAGTGAGAACCTATTATAATATATTCTTGAGAGCCTGTGTTAGATGTTATTATTCCAATAACGTTATTTGCAGCCTTCCCATTTGCCGTAAAAGGCTGAAGAAATGTAGCATTTAAAGGCCTTATTCCGTATCGGGAAAAAGAATTACTTATGTACTTTGCAGCTAGTATAGCTCCCCTACTGCCTGTAGATCGGCCTTGTAGAGAGTCTGATGTGAGGTAGAGTATATGTTTTTGTTGAGAAAGTGGGTTAATTAAATAATCGTATGCACTTGAGCTATGTACTTGAGAATTAGCAGTATTGCTAAATATTAGACAAAAGTAAAAAAATATCAAAGTTATTAGTTTGCTCATAGAGTTTTTTGTTTTGTTTTCTAATGCAAGAAAATGAAATTAAAATGTAAATTTGCGCAAAAGTTTTAGAGTGCAAATGTAAGTAATTTTTATCTATGGCAAGAGTTAAAAGTGAAAAGAAAAATAAAAGTAAAAGGAGTATTTGGAGAATACTTTTTTTGTATATACCACTAGGATTTGTTGTTTTTACAGTTTCTTGGGTTTTAGTACTTAAGTGGCTTCCGGTTTGGTATACGCCATTAATGGCGGTAAAAAGTATAGAAAACATATCTGATAAAACTTATGTTACTTATAAAACATGGAAGCCCTTAAAAAAAATTTCTAAAAACATGGTAATGGCAGTAATTGCCTCTGAGGATAATAGGTTTGATACTCACAGTGGTTTTGATTTTGTAGAAATTGATAGGGCTTTGGATGCTCATGAAAGGGGGAAAAAATTGCGAGGTGCAAGTACAATTTCTCAACAGACGGCCAAAAATGTTTTTTTATTTCCTTCTAGATCATTTATAAGAAAGGGCTTTGAAGCCTATTTTACTCTTTTAATAGAGATAATATGGGGGAAAGAGAGAATAATGGAGGTTTATTTAAATGTAGCAGAAATGGGTAGGGGAGTTTTTGGAGCAGAGGCTGCAGCTAAAGTGCATTTTAAAACTAGTGCTTATAAACTTAGCCCTAGGCAGAGTGCCCTAATTGCCGCAACCTTACCTAATCCTATAAAAAGAACTGCTTCAAATCCAAGTAATTATGTAAGTAGGAGAGCCGCCAGAATTCAAAATTTAATGGGAAAGGTAGCTAAACCTGATTGGATTAAATAATCTTATTGCTCTTGGGTTTTGCAGTACTTTTTAATAGCGCTATATGCTTCTGTTATACCAAGTTCGCCAGCTTTACTTAAATCTATACATCCCTTTTCTTTATCTTTTAAATAAATTAGAACAAGTCCTCTATTATAATATGCCTGAGCAAGAGAAGGATACATGTTAATTGCTTTTGTATATTGGTTTATAGATTCTGGTAAATCTTGCGATAAACAATATAAATTACCTAGATTGTAATATATAAAAGGAAAATTATTTATTAGGTTTGCAGCTTTGTTCATATCGTGAATAGCCGAAGTATAATCGTAAGTTTTGTAATTCTTATCCTGAACCCTAGCTCTTGCTGTTCCAGAATTATCTAATGATAGTATCTGAACATTGTTTTCCATAGATGATATAAAGTCTATTGTCTCTGCTTGTAGAACGCCTCTATTTATATACATAAATGGGTTATTACCATTTAGCTCTATTGCTTTGTTATATGAGTCTAATGAGTTGTTAAACTGCTTATTATATCCATCTATCAATGCTTTTGCAAACATAATTGACCATAGAGAATAATTATCTTTGTTTTGCAAGTTATCATTGCTCTTTGCTTGAGCTAACATGCTTTCTATCTTGTTCTTAAATAAATCTGGCGAAATTTCTGGATTACCTTTAATAGACGATAACTCTATAGGAATTGGAATAGAAGAAATAAAGTTGTCCATTTGTTTGTTTTCGTATATTTTTTCTAGAGCCATAATTCGCTTATTATCTGGGCTTATATTAAACTTAAATAAAGGTTTTAGTCTAATATCCACATCCCTATGTTGTAGAAGTTCGTTATTAAAGTCTTTTTTGGCAAAATCGGCATCTAGTGCTAATAATTTATTATATTTTTTAGTAGTATCGGCAAAAATATTGGAGTCATTATTTTCTTTTTGCTTATACTCTCTAACTTTAGCAAGAGCTATTTCTTCGTCCTTTTTTGCCGAGGTATATTGGCCAAGTTGGTATTTTGCGTATGAGCGATTCATATAAGCTTTAGCAAAATCGGGATAAAGATTAATGGCTTGTGAATAATCATTCATAGCATCTCTATAGCGTTTTAGCTCTAAAAATACGCCAGCTCTATTAAAATATGCAAGTACATTATTTGGATTTACAGAAATGACTCTATCATAATCGTCTAAGGCATTATTGTAATCTCCAATTTGCGCTCTAATAAGTGCCCTATTATAGAGTGTTAGAGCATTACCTGGGTCTAGCTCTAAAACTTTATTTAAATCGCTTAGAGCTCCATTTATATCTGTTCCCTCATACTTAATAATAGCCCTATTAAAAAATGCAAAGCTATTGGTAGTATCTAATTTTATGGCTCTATCTAAATCTTCTATTGCTAGTTGGTGCTTTTTCTGCATTGAATAAATGCGAGACCTCCTTATAAAACCCTCTGGGTCAAAGGCATCTAGCTTAATAGCTCTATTATAATCGTCTAGTGCTTTTGTAGTGTCACCTAAGAATAAATATGATGCGCCCCTATTTAAATAGGCATCGGTTGCCTTAGGCTCATTTTTAATAAACCTATTAAAATCTTGTATTGCTTTATCAAATTGCTGAGACAAAAAATATGTAACGCCTCTACTAAAATATAGCCCTGTGTAGCTTGGCCTTAGATCTACAGCCTCTGCTAAATCTTTTAGCGCAAGATCGTATTTGCCTGTCCTACTTAAGGTTATTGCTCTATAGTGATATGCAGGGGTATAAAGCGGATTAATTTTAAGGGCTTTATCAAAATCTTGTTCTGCACCTATATAGTCTCCTAAATTATATTTTGCTACACCCCTAAAAAAATAGGCATCGTAAGATATCGTGTCTAATTGTGTTAGAATATTAAAATTATCAATAGCTTGTGCGTATTTCCCATCAATTAAGGATTGTCTGCCTCTATAGAAAAACTGTTCTATATCATATTGCGCAAATGAACTATTAGATATGAATAGTAGAACCAATATTATTAAATATCTACCAAATGTTTTTTCTTTTCCTAAGGCTGCCTTCATTATATGTTTTTTTATCGGAAGCTATATTTGCATAAACTGTTCCACATTATTTCTTCTTCTTTTTTGCCATTTTCCTAAGAGAATTAACAGAGCGTACTAATGCTTCGTCCCTTCCTATATATCTTAGGGCTAAAAAGCTTAAAATTATAGCTATAAAAGGAAATACAGCTGTTATTGAAAATGTCATTTTGCTCTTTAAAGAAAAGAATTGATATATTATCCAGCCTTGATAGCCTATAAGAACTAGCATATTGTATATGCACATTCGCATTTGCATTATTCTGTTTTTAAATAGAAATATGCTTACAAAGCTAATTAAAAATGTTATAACAGAAAATGTTAAAAATGGTCTATATTGAGCATAAGTAATTATTATATCTGCATTAGATGCAAATTTAGAAAAAAACATAGAGAAAAGGAGTCCACTTGCTCCAAGTAAAAATAGAGTTTGTATTCTTTGTATCATTATGGTATTTTAATTTCATTATTTAAGCTCCAAAGATACAAAAAAAACTTTTTGTAGTAAGTAAGTTTAGTTATTTAACTATAATATTATAGTTCTTTCTTTATTTTATATTTAAAAACGATTATCTTTGCTCTTAATAATATATGTATATACAATAGAATATATATGATTAAAATTATAAATTATGTATAAAATTGGTGCTTCGGAATTAATTATCAATTCGGATGGTTCTGTATTTCATTTACATCTTAAACCAAATGAATTGGCTGATACAGTTATTTTAGTTGGAGATCCATCTAGAGTAGATATGATTGCCTCGTTTTTTGAATCTAAGGAGTTTAGACATGAGTCGAGAGAATTTGTGTCTATAACAGGCAATTATAAAGGAAAAAGAATGACAGCTTTATCTACAGGAATAGGAACAGATAATTTAGATATTGTTGTTAATGAGTTAGATGCTCTTGTTAATGTAGATTTTGAAACAAGAGAAATTAAAAAAAATAAAAAAAGTTTAAGAATATTAAGGATAGGAACTTCGGGGGCAATTCAAGCAGATATACCTATTTTTTCTTTTGTGCTTTCTCATATTTCGGTTGGTTGTGATGGCTTGCTAAATTGGTATGCTAATAGAGATAATGTTACCATTCCAAATATGGAAGAAGCTTTTATTAAGGCTGTGAATTGGGATAAGCATTTACCTTCTCCTTACTTTATAAGGGCAAGCGATTCTTTAATAAAATTATTTGAGGACTCTACTATTAAAGGTGTAACAATTTCTGCATCTGGATTTTATGGTCCACAAGGTAGGGTGTTAAGATTGCCTTTAGCCATGCCTGATATGATAGATAGATTTGAGAATTTTAGTTTTGGCGATTATAAAATTACTAATTTTGAAATGGAAGGCTCTGCCTTAGCAGGTTTATCTAAGCAATTAGGACATAATGCTGCAACTGTATGTTGTATAATTGCTAATAGGCACTATAATAATGCAGATCCAAACTATAAGCCTCATGTAGAGAAGCTAGTAAAACTTTGTCTTGATAAATTAGCACTATAACAAGCTAAGAATTAAGCTTAAGATAAATTTGAGCGGAAAACGAGATTCGAACTCGCGACCCTCAGCTTGGGAAGCTGATGCTCTACCAACTGAGCTATTTCCGCAAAAGCGGTACAAAAATAAGAAAAGTTTTTTGAATAAAAAAATATTTATGAATCTCCCTTTTTTTATAGCAAAGAGGATAAATAATAGAAGCGATAGAAATTCTGCAATAAGCAACACAAGTGGGCGGATTGCAGTTTTTTCTGTTGCAATAAGTTTAGCCTTAATAATTGTTTCTATATCTATATCTTCTGGCTTTAGAAAAGAGATAGTGGAGAAAAGTGTAGGCTTTTGTGGTAATATGTGGCTTGGAGCACCTGGTTTGGAGCTATATAATACTTTGTATCCTGTTGAGCTATCGGATAATACAATAGGAGTAATTAAAAATGAAAATTATATAAAGAATATTCAAGCCGTATGCTATACTATGGGCTTATTTAAAACAGATGAGCAAATAGAGGGGGTTATTTTTAAAGGTATAGACTCTTTATATAATATGGATTTTTATAAGAAGCATCTTGTAGAAGGGAACTTGCCAAAATATTCAAATACTCTAAGTAATGAGATATTAATTTCTAAGAGAATGAAGGATATTTTAGAGTATAGTGTAGGGGATAAGGTAGATGCTTATTTTGTTAGTAATAATGTAACTATTAGAAGATTTAAAATAGTAGGTGTTTATGATGCTCAATTAGAGGATGTTGATAAACTATTAGTAATTACAGATATTAATCATGTTAGAAAGATTAATAAGTGGACTGGTTCTATGGTGTCGGGCTATGAGCTATTTTTAAAAGATGGATATTCTAATAATCTTAGATTTAAGAATAAAATTACCAATATTATAGAGAGGTCTTTGCAGAAAAGCAATGACAGCGATTCTTTAGAAGGAGGGGCAGAATCGTCTTTGATGGTTTCTACAATAGAAGAACAGTTTTATACTCTTTTTGATTGGCTTCATTTGATAGATATTAATGTCCTTATTATCTTAACATTAATGATTGCGGTTGCTGGTTTTAATATGTTGTCGGGATTATTAATAATGTTATTTGAAAGAATAGCGCAAATAGGATTGTTTAAGGCACTGGGTATGAGTAATAAGAATGTTGTTAAAATCTTTCTTTACAGTGCTGCCCTAATTGTTGTTAAAGGTATGATTATAGGAAATCTTTTTGCTTTTTTAATTTGTTTTGTGCAGTGGAAGTTTGAGTTTATTAAACTAAATCCAGCTAATTATTTTGTAGAACATGTTCCAATTTATCTAACTTGGTATAATGTTTTACTAGTTAATTTAATTTCTTTTGTAGCTATAATGTTGGTATTAATGCTGCCTTCTCACTTTATCTCTAAAATAAGCCCGGCAAAAACTCTTGTGCTTAAGTAGATTCTGTAAAATGCAATTTGTCCTATTTTACAGATGTTTGATACTCTTTATATCGTTTTAGAACGTTATCTACAAATCTAACTGTTTCTTTTCCTTTAAATTTGCCAAACTTTACCATTGGCATAGAGTAATATTCTTCTTTATTCATAAGAGGCATAATGCTAACTATATTGTCCCATATTAGAGGGTTAAGTTTTTCGGTTTTTGCTATATACATACAGTCTTCTATTCTACCGTCTCCGCTATTATAAGCAGCGAGTACAAGTTTTACAGTATTTGTAGAGTCTGCCCCTTTGCGTTTATAAATCCTTATTAGTTTATTAAGATAAGCTGTTCCAGCCCTAATATTATCTTGCGGCTCATAAATATTATCTATTCCAAATTGTCTGGCAATAGATTCTTTAATTTGCATAAGTCCTATAGCGCCTTGGCTAGAACTAACTCCTGCCTTAAACCTAGACTCTTGATATATAAGTGCTGATAATAATTTCCAGTCCCAGCCTATCTTAGAAGCAGCCTCCTTTATTATTTGATCGTACGGTGAAATACTGGATTTGCTCGCTTTTTTTCCAAATAGCCTATAATTTTTAAAGAACTTAGTTGATATAGGAGCATATTCTTCGGAGTGCTTAAAGCTGCTTATCCAGTAATTGATTGTTTGAACCAAATTATAATCCTCTTTCTTAGCAACGCATATAATATCATCTTTGTGTATAGGAACGCTAGAAATTAAATTTTGTTGGTATTCTTCTGGAACACTATCCTTATGTGAATTAATAATTAACATATCTATATCCCCTTTATTTAGCATTTGCCATTGCTCTGTGCTACTTTTTTGAGGAAATAATTTTATAACAACATTTTGGTCATCCTCAAATTCATCAAAGATTTCATATAAATATCCTAGAGTGTATTCTTTTGAATATAAAGAGTTTCCTGTTATAACATTGCAAGAAATTGTGTCTCCAGAAAAGAATTTAGGCTTAGGTACATCTGTTATTTTTCTCTCCCAATTAGGTATTACTATAAAGAACGATACTGCAGAAAGCATAGTGATATATTGAAAAGCCTTATTTCTGTGGATTCTAATCATGCAATTTATTTAACTATTTAATATAAAATGGCCAATGTATACCAAATTTAAGTGAGCGGGCAGGCATTAAATATCTATCTGCAGAAAAGCGATCATTACCAGGCCAATTTTGGGCAGCATTAACAAGTTTTACAAATATGCTTGCTCTCTTCCATTGTAGATTTACAAAAACATCTATATATGGGTTTTCTCCGTTTTGGTTCTCGCGTTGGTTGTAAAATAAGCCTAATGCAGGCGAATAACCAGGCGAATAGTATTTAGTGTTAAATATGGCATTTGCTCCCAACTGCATACATAATACATTTTTAACAACAAAAAACTCTAAATAATATCTCAAATTAAGTGATAATTTAGGAAGCGCAACAACCTCCTCTTTAGATGAAAGTTGAAACAAAACTTTATTATCAAAATGAAACTTCCAAGCCTTAAAATTTTTTTGTAGATAGGCTGTCATTATGCTCATAGCGTCGTTATTTTGCCTTACTATGGCTTTATCATCTAAATAAATGTTATTATTTAATAGCGAATACCCAAAAAATGCCTCTAGCTTCCATTTAGGAATTTCTA
Organism: uncultured Bacteroidales bacterium; assembly: GCA_964292095.1. GTDB lineage: Bacteria > Bacteroidota > Bacteroidia > Bacteroidales > UBA932 > Egerieousia. The sequence goes on from CAXYUL010000005.1 coordinate 11,076, forward strand.
ATTTAGCCTCAATCTTAGTTTCGCTAGTTTTGCTAAAATCGTTATTCCATTTATAGTGGTTAGAATAATAATTATTAAAGAAGTAATTTGGCCTATTTAAAGCAATATTTATCCTTCCCGACAAATGAATTCCTTCTTCTATTGCGTAGCTAGAAAATTTAACTTTTCCATCTATAGAAAAATCATTTTGATAGTAGCCAGCAAAATTATATATGCCTAGGCCTTCCCAAGAAAAGTATTTTTTAAGTTTTCCCGAAGCCCCAAAGTACATATAGAGGTTGTTCTGAGAACTAGTTTTATTTCCCTCTAAAAAATATTGTGGATTAAATCCAAATAAACTAAGATATTGATAACCAACACCTGCGTCAACTTTTGATACAATGGCGTTCTCAGACCATGGCTGTACAGAAATAAAGAATCTATTTTCAACTTTCATTACCCTAGACGAATCGGCAGAGGTAGTTGGATTAATAAAAAAGTTATTATTGTAGAATTTTCTGGCAATTGTATCACTAAGATCTATATTATCTTTATATGATTTAGAATAAATAGATACTTCGGCCGTATGCCCAAAATATGTAACAGTTCCAGATTGTAAACCCAGTGTGTCAGATTTTCTTTTCCCTAGAGAATCTCGTTTTGCAAAGATGTTAAGAGGAACACCGTATGAGTGGGTTATAAAAAATGTATTTTTTTTAAGTTTTGTGTTTGCGTCTTTAAGTGTAATAGGAATAACTCTAGGATCATCTAGGGTTGTATCCATAACCATTGTTCTATCCGAAACACCACCATTTTCTGTACGTTTAATACTATTAAATATATAACCTCCTTGTGCTACATATCTTTTGCCAAGATGATTAACTGTAAATGCAAAAGTTCTATCATCTGTTGCCTCTTTATCTAACATTCCTTTTGCTCCAAATCTTTGATATAGTATATTAAAATTGAATGAAGGACTAAGATTTTGAGTATGAAGGAACTTTACGTTAGACTCTTCTTTTTGCTTATTAGCAAATAGGGTTCCCCAATATGCTAGCTCTGTGTATGGAGTTTTTACATTATAGAATGGAATGGTTTCTGGAGTGTAGGAGTAAGAAATATAGGGAGAGAAAAAAGGAAATATAGAGTTTTCTTCTCTTTTAAAATAGTTGTGATATTGTACGGCAGAACCACTTACTCCAAGTGTAGTAGCACCAGCATCATTCTTTTGGAAAGGAAGTTCGCTGTAGTTCCTATTAAAACTTGTATCGGGACTTATATTTTTAGGTCTATTAAAATATGAATCCTCTTGCCATAGAAACATCCTTTTGTATTTAATTGAGTCTGCAAAAACATATGTATCTAAAATTCTTGGCAGTGACCTAATTACACTGTCTTTAAACTTAAACTTTTTTTCCTTTTCCATTAATCTAAGTTCTTTAGCTGTGTATACTTTTGGTGGAAAAGCTAGGTCTTGAAGTTTAAGTGAGTCTAATGGAGGAAGGGTATTTTTGTAGACTATTTGTAGAGAATCGTAGAGTTCTACTATTAAGCTATCTTCACCTTGAATTTTTAATTGGATAAGCCTATCCATCATTAGAGAGTCTAATTTTTTGTAGATTACTGAGTCTGACATGGTAAAATAGCTTCTGCCAATTTTGTAATCAGAGGCTTTGCTTGATGGGCTTGTAACTATAGCTAATATTACGGTAAAAATTATTACCGTAATAAACCTATTAAAATATGATTTGCCTTTGTTGTTTTTTGTCATATATGTTTAAGGTGTGTTTAACCTAAGCAGGGCCAAACCTGCAAAAATTTAGCCATTATAGAACGACTACTCCTAATTCTTTTATTTTATTTAATGTTTCTAAGTGTCCATTGTAGTCTACATAGGCTAGGCCACTTTCTAAAAGCTCTATTTTACAATCTATACTTAGTAAGTCTTTAATTGTTTCAAACACGCAATATTCGCTTGCAATTCCGCTTATTACTATGTTTTTAGACTTTAGTAGTGAGCTTAGTTCTTCGCCTTTGTTATTTTTAGCTGAAAAGCCAGAATATTGCTCCAAATCTTTGTTTTCTCCTTTTCTAAATATATTATCTTTAGATGGTTGGTAGTTTATTTTGCTAAGATTGTAAAATGCTTTGTGAATTTCTGCTCCCCTACTTCCTGTTACGCAGTGTGAAGGCCAAATACCTCCATTACTTTTAAATGAACTATGATTTGATGGGTGAGAATCGCAGATATATATTATTTTACTGTAGCACTTGTTTTGTAGATTTTCTATGGTATTGTTTACAGCATTTTCTGCATTTTGGCATGCCATTGTTCCATCTATAAAATCGTATAGCATATCAACTACTACATAAACCTTATCTTGTTCCATGTTATTTTGTTTCTTTATTTTTTAAATTAAGCTCTTTTATTTCTGCAATTATGCTATTTATTAATTTCATTTTTAGATCGTATAGAGAATCAGAAATATCCACTTTATAAAAATGAGGGTTTAATAATCGCTTTTCTGTTTCGTTAAACATATTTAGGTTGCTAAGATAGTAATCTTTTTTTTCTTGCAAACTCTCTTCCTTACTAATAATCTCACCTTTTTCCATTACGTGATTTTGTAAAACTTTCCATTTATAGCTTCCGGCTTTAAAAATTTTACTCAAAGTATCATCAAATTCTGCTTGGACTTTAATTTCTTTGTGTGCTTCTATGTCTTTGCTCATTTGATCGTTTCTAAGACAAGTAATATCGCACTTAAATTTACCTTCTTTTATTATCCTATATGTAATTTGAAATCCAGGGTTAATAAGTTTGGCTTTTTCTTCTGAACGTTTTAATACAGGCATATCATCTACTTGCACTAGTTTGTAAACATTACCAAAACAAGGATTATGTTTACTTGTTGCTATTGCATCTCCAACTCCATATGCATCTATTTTAGCTCCTTGTTTCTCTAAATCGGAAATAAGATATTCATCTAAACCGTTGGTTGCAAATATTTTGCATTTTTTAAATCCAAATTTATCTAGCTTTTCTCTGCATTTTAGAGAAAGATATGCTAAGTCTCCGCTATCTAATCTAATACCATAGCCATGTGGATAATTATCGTCTATGCCACATTCTTTATATGCAGTAATTGCATTTTTTAAACCGCAGTTTAAGCTGTCATAAGTGTCTATTAACAGAATAAGTGGCTCTCCTATGTGGGTTGATATATATGATTTAAATGCTTCTAATTCTCCTTTTATTGTACAGCCAAATGAAGTTACGTAGCTATGAGCCATTGTGCCAGATGCTTGAATGTTAAACATATTGGCCGTTAATATATTAGATGTATTGGCGCAGCCACCTATAAATGCAGCTTTGGCTCCGTATTTAGCAGCCCAAGGGCCATGTGCTCTTCTAGATCCAAATTCACTTATTGGCTTTTTTGTGCTTCTGCAAACTCTACTAGCCTTTGTTGCAATTGCCATCTGATGGTTCATAATGCAAAGAAGTGGAGTTTCTAGCACTTGTGCCTCTATTAGCGGACCTTTAATTGTAATTATTGGCTCCATTGGAAATGCAATCTCACCCTCTTTCATAGCGTAGACCTCTCCTGTAAATTTCATTTCTGCTAAGTACTTCCTAAATGGAGCATACTCTTCCCCTGGAATAAATTTTTCAAAAAAAGCCTCATTCTCGCTTCCTAAACCTTTAATCATTTCTAGAGCCTCTTTAACTCCGCTTACAACCGCCCAGTTATTTGTGTCGGGAGCTTTACGAAAAAATAAATTAAAAATTGCTGTTTTATCCTTCATTCCATTTTGGAAAAAAGATTTCCCCATTGTATATTGGTATTTATCAGAGCAGTAGCTAATATTCATGTCTTATATGATATTTTTATTCTTTTTTTAAAATTAATCTGCAAAGTTAAAATTATTTATTTAATAATGTTGTAAAGTGAGCAATTCTAAATAATTGTATTTTTAATACTTATGGTAAATTGCAAAAATAACAGAAATTAATGAGAAGTATAGAATAAGCGCAATGGCTTAGCTAAACTAAAAAAATTATATTTGTTTAAGAAATTTATCTAAGTTTGTAAAAGTTTTATAGACTTAGGCATTTAAGCCTAAACTTTTGTTTATATAGTGCAGAGTATGTTTTGAACTATAGTTTGTAGAAATGAATATTTAACATTTACCTAATAATGAAGAGGATAGAGGATCTTTTTGAGCAATATACAAGGCAAAAACCAATAAAAATAGAAGAGTTGCCTTCTAGTGGAAGTAATAGACGATATTTTAGAATTTTTGGCGATGGAATAACATTAATTGGTGCTAAGGGTACTTCTATTGATGAAAATATTGCCTTTATAGAGTTGTCGAGACATTTTAAATTAAAGTCTTTGCCTGTTCCTAGTGTATTATTTGTGAGCGAAGATAAGGAGTTTTATCTTCAAGAAGATTTAGGAGATGTGTCTTTATTTGGAGAGATTAAAGAGGGTAGGGAGAGTGGAAATTATTCTAGAGATGAGGTAGCTTTGCTTAAGAAAACTATTTCTATGTTGCCAAAGATTCAGTTTGAGGGTGGTAGAGGATTAGAGTTTTCTATTTGTTATCCTCAACCAGAGTTTGATGAAAGGATGGTGTCTTTTGATCTTAATTATTTTAAATATTGTTTTCTTAAAACCACTGGCTTAGATTTTAGTGAGATATGTTTGTATAACGATTTTAAGAAAATGACAGAAGATTTGTTGCAGTGTTGTAATCTCAATACTTTTTTGTATAGAGATTTTCAGGCAAGAAATGTTATGTTGGTTAATGGAGAGCCATATTTTATCGATTTTCAGGGTGGAAGGAAAGGCCCGTTTTATTATGATTTGGCGTCTTTTGTTTGGCAGGCTAAGGCTAATTATTCTCAGGAACTTAAAGAAGAATTGATAGATACATATCAAAAAGCTCTTAGTAAATATATAGATGTTCCGCAAGACGAATTTAATAAGAAATTGAGGCTCTTTGTATTGTTTAGAACTATGCAAGTTTTAGGTGCTTATGGCTTTAGGGGGTATTTTGAAAAGAAACCTCATTTTTTACAGAGTGTTCCTTTTGCTATAGATAATCTAAGGAAACTAATTAAGGAGCCTTTTGTAGAATATCCTTATTTACAGCAAATTTTAGAGAAACTTACTACAATGAGGCAGTTTTTAGATTTGAGAGTGGAGAAGAAGTTAGAGGTTAGAATTTTTAGTTTTTCTTACAAAAAGGGTATTCCTATAGATGAAAGTGGAAACGGGGGAGGTTATGTGTTTGATTGTAGAGCTATTGATAACCCAGGTAAATATGAGCACTTTAAACATTTTACAGGGCTAGATGCAGAGGTTATTAAGTATTTAGAGGATGATGGAGGTGTTACGGTGTTTATGTCTCATATTTATGAGCTTGCAGATGCTCATGTTAAAAGATATATGGATAGAAAGTTTACTAACTTAATGTTTGCTTTTGGTTGTACAGGAGGTCAGCATAGATCTGTGTATTGTGCTCAGCATTTAGCAGAGTATTTGGCTAAAAAATATAATATTTCTGTTCTTTTGTTTCATAGAGAACAAGAAATTCAACAAGAGTTTTAGTTAACCTAGCTATAATTGATATAATATAATAATAGATATGAAAGCACTTATTTTTGCAGCAGGTTTGGGCACTAGATTACAGCCTTATACTCAATCTATTCCAAAGGCCCTTGTTGCAGTAAATGGGAAGCCACTTTTAGAACATTTACTTTTAAAGCTTAAAGCTAGTGGATTTACACAAGTGGTTATTAATGTTCATCATTTTGCAGATAAAATTATAAGTTTTTTAGACGAGAATTCAAATTTTGGCTTAGATATTTATATTTCTGATGAGAGAAGTTTATTATTAGAAACTGGTGGCGGAATAAAACACGCAGAAGCTTTGTTAAATGATAATGAGCCTTTTTTAGTGCATAATGTGGATATTTTGTCTAATTTAAATTTAGAAGAATTTTATGAGAGTTTTTTAGCCTCTTCTATTTCTGTTGATACTCCATTGGCTAGTATAGTGCTTAGTGATAGGCTTACACAGAGATATTTAGTTTTTGACTCTTCAGATAATTTAGTTGCTTGGTGCAATACTTCTACAGGAGAGATAAAGTCTCCTTTTTGGGAGTTGTGTAGAAAGCCTGATATTTGCAATGATAATGCTAATAAAGAAGTTTTTAATTTAGATAAGTTTCTCTTAGATAATAAGTTGCATAAGCGTGCTTTTTCTGGGATTCATGTTGTTTCTCCTGCTATTTTTCCTCTTATGCAGAAGTGGCCATCAAAATTTTCTATTATAGATTTTTACCTTTCTATTGCAGATAAGTATAATATTCGTTCTTATTGTAGAGAGAATTTTAAAATGGTAGATGTTGGTAAACCAGAGAGTCTTGCACAAGCAGAGTTATTTTGTAGAGAAGATAATTATTAGTGTTAGTATTTAGTAGTGTAACTATCCTAGTACTTCTTTTAATTTGTTGTAATCTTTTATTTTACCATTGCCAGCTTTTAGCTCTATTATTCCATCCGAGTTCATTTCTGATATTGCTCTAGATAGAGATGGGCGCTCAACACCAAAGTATTCGGCTAGTGAACTTATGCTTCTATCTAGTGTAAAGTTACCTTGTTTAGAGCGTTGTAATATATAGTAGGCCATTTTTGGTTTTATTCCTCTTTGAGAGAATATCTTTAGTCTTTCGGATAAAAACTGCATTCTGTTAGCGTTAAATGCTAAAAAACCTCTTAGAAATGATGGGCATGTGGCCATTTGTTTTTCTAGGCTTTCTTTACTTATTACAATTATTTGACAATCTTCTAGGGCAATTACATCTACTGGAAATTTATTTTTGTCTGCAAAGATAAAGGCTGCCGCTAGGGGATATGGGGCGCATATGTTCTCTATAGGGATGGATAGGCCAGAATCTGACACCATTTCGGTTTTTACCTTGCCAGAGTTTAATATTAATAGACTAGAAACATTATCTCCTTGGTAGGCTATGTATTCTCCTCTTTTATAGTTCTTTATATTGTAGTTTAGATTACAATGTGTCTGTTCTAATTCATCTTCTGGTTTATTTTTGCATGTAGAACAGAAAAAAAACAAATTCTCATTCATATATCATCATATTTTAGGCAAATATAGTTAAATTTTTTCTGTTGTTGTAACAACTGTTACGCTTTTTGTTTGTTATATACTATACTTTTGCATCAAGTAATAAAAGTGTTGTATATATTTATTTAAAAATTTTAATTATGAGTATGTTTTGTTTTCAGTGTCAAGAGACTGCCCTAAATAAGGCATGTACTCTAAAAGGTGTTTGCGGAAAAACTTCGGATGTTGCTAATCTTCAGGATTTATTAATCTTTTTGTTAAAAGGGATTTCTAGGAATACAGTAAAATTAAGGGAAGCAGGTTTAGAGATTTCTTCAAATACAAATAAATTTGTAATGGAATCGTTGTTTATGACTATTACAAACGCAAATTTTGACAAGGAGCGTTTTATAGAGCGCGTTAAAGAAGCAATTAAACTTAGGGATAGTTTGGCAGAAAGCTTGGTGGCAAATGGTTTAGAATCGGTTACTTGTCCTAATTGTGATTGTTGTACATGGAAGTCTGGCAATTTAGAAGAAATGGAAGCTAAAGCTGCAAGTGTTGGTGTCCTTAAAACAGAGAATGAGGATATTCGTTCTTTAAGGGAACTTATTATATATGGTGTAAAGGGAATGGCTGCTTATGCTGAGCATGCTGCAAACTTAGGATATCAAGATAATGATATTCACGCTTTTATGCAGCAGGCATTAGTAAGTACCACAGAGAATTTATCATCTGATGAACTAGTTGCACTTGTACTAAAATGTGGAGAATATGGAGTTAAGACTATGGCTTTACTAGATAAGGCAAATACATCTACATATGGAAATCCAGAGATAACTAAGGTAAATATTGGTGTTAGATCTAATCCTGCAATTTTAATTTCTGGACACGATTTAAGAGATATTCAAGATTTATTGGAGCAAACCCAAGGGACAGGGGTAGATGTTTATACTCATAGCGAGATGTTGCCAGCTCATTATTATCCAGCCTTTAAGAAATATAGCAACTTTGTAGGAAATTATGGAAGTGCATGGTGGCGTCAAAATGAAGATTTTGAATCATTTAACGGAGCTATCCTATTTACAACAAACTGTATAGTTCCTCCAAAAGCAAGCTCTACATATTCTGATAGAGTATATACAACAGGAGCATCTGGTTTTAGTGGCTTTAAGCATATTGCAGATAGAGTAGATGGTAAAGCAAAAGATTTTTCTGCTATTATTGAGCATGCTAAATTACTTGCTCCACCCACAGAAATTGAGAAAGGCGAGATTATAGGAGGTTTTGCTCATGCGCAAGTTTTTGCATTGGCAGATAAGGTAGTTGATGCTGTTAAATCTGGAGCTATTAAGAAATTCTTTGTTATGGCTGGATGCGATGGCAGAATGAAAAACCGTAATTACTATACAGAATTTGCAGAAAAGTTGCCTAAAGATACTGTTATATTAACAGCAGGTTGTGCAAAATACCGTTACAATAAACTTGCATTAGGAGATATTGGAGGAATTCCAAGAGTTTTGGATGCTGGTCAATGTAACGACAGCTACTCTTTAGCCTTAATAGCACTTAAACTAAAAGAGGTATTTGAATTAAACGATATTAATGAATTACCAATTGCCTATAATATTGCTTGGTACGAACAAAAAGCTGTAATAGTTTTATTAGCACTATTGTCTTTAGGAGTTAAAAAGATACATTTAGGTCCTACTCTTCCAGCCTTTCTTTCTCCAAATGTAGCAAAGGTACTAGTTGAGAACTTTGGTATAGGTTCTATTACTACTCCCGACAAAGATATTGAAATGTTCCTAAGTTAATATTGTACTTAAATCTAAAATACTACACGTGCAATTTGCAGAATAATAATTCATTGGCCTATAACAAAACCATAGCCAAATCCTGCACGTGTAGTTATATATTTACCATAAGTGCCTATTTTTTTACGTAATCTTGCAATATTAACATCTATTGTACGATCTAAAACAATAACATCATTGCTCCAAACATGCCGCAAAAGATCTTCTCTAGAAAAAATACGAGAAGGGTATTTAAAAAAAAGACTTAATAACTCAAATTCTTTTTTAGTAAGTTGAATTTCTATGTTATCAACTTTACATACTTTTAATGATAAATCTATTGTTAATGTTTGGAAGGATAAATGTTCTCTTGTAGCAGAACTTATAGTTTTTAATGTTCCTGCTCGTGTTTCATTATTACTAGTTCTACGTAAAACAGATTTTACTCTTGCACTAAGTTCCCTAACAGAAAAAGGCTTACTAATAGAATCATCGGCTCCAATATTTAATCCAGTAATCTTTTCTTCTTCCGAATCTTTTGCGCTGCAAAAAATAATAGGAATATCTGCTGTTAAATTTTCTTGTTTAAGTTTGTGAGCCATTTTAAAGCCGCTCATTCCACCCATCATTACATCTAAAATAAGCAAATCATAATCTCTTATATTTTTACTAAGTGCATCTTCTGCACTATAGGCAATATCTACTATATAACCTTCTATTTCTAGGTTAAATTGAATGATTTCGCAAATATCCTCTTCGTCGTCTACTATTAGAATTCTTTGTTTCATACTACAAAATTAAATTAGTTATTTATACCAAATAGTTTTTTAACAAACATTTAACAGAATATTAATTAATTTGCCAACTTTAATCTACTATTCTTTTGTTAAAAACATTTGTAATACAATTGTAACATCTTTGTCTTATGGCTGTAATATCTATGTTAGACCTTTGCCCCAGATAAAATTAACAGAATAAAAATGAATAAGACAATTCTAGTAACACTAATCTTAATGCTTAGTATTAATCTTAAGGCACAAACGGTAGAAGGCCAAATAAAGGAACGGACAAGCGGAGAGCCACTAATTGGAGTGCAATTAATTGTAGAAGGCACAAGTATAGGATGCTCTACAGACATTAACGGAAATTATATACTAAAGAATCTTCCTTTAGGTAATCACAGACTAAATATTAGTTATATATCTTATAAACCTATTGTATCTCAGTTATTTAATATTCAAAAAGGTAAAACTATTAATATGAACTTTAGCATGGAAACGGAGGAATTGTTAATAGATGAACTATTTGTACTAGGAAGAAAGAACTTAGAAAATGAGTTGGCGTTAAAGAATGAAAGAAAAATTGCCAGTGCTGCAATTGAAAATTTAGGAGCTAAAGAAATGAGTATTAAGGGAATTTCTACAGTTGCAGATGGGGTAAAAAAAATAAGTGGAATATCATTTACCAATGCCGGTCAATTATTTGTTAGAGGCCTAGGAGACAGGTACAGTATAACAACCCTAAATGGCTTACCAATAGCCTCTCCAAATCCCGACAATAAACTAATTCCATTAGATATTTTTCCATCCTCAGCGGTAAAAAATATAACTATAAGTAAAGTTTATCAGGCTAGTACCTTTGCAGATTATTCTGGTGCTCACATAGATATAAGTACGCGAGAAAATACAGGTGATGATTTTTTCTCAATATCTGCCTCGCTTGGTGGACATGTAAATACCCTATTTAAAGACTTTTACAAAAGTGATGCAAATGGAGGAATGTTTAGATCTTCTAAATTAGGTAATGATATAAGCCAAATGACACCAAGCCAATTTTCTAACTATATAAAAACTAACGACCCTTTTAAAACGGGTTTCTCTATTACAAAAAAGACTTCTCTTCCCGACATATCTCTTTGGTCGGGATATGGAAAAACTTTTAATCTAGGGAGTGATAAACTAAGCCTCTTATTAAATGTGGGCTTGAGTAATGAAAAAAGCATAATGAATGATGCATATATTGCTACTCTAAATGCACAAGGCTTAAAACTGAATGAATTTACCTATGATTCATACACAAATCTTACTAAGCTTGCAGCACTAGCAAGTTTTGCT
>CAXYUL010000006.1:0-19345 GCA_964292095.1 uncultured Bacteroidales bacterium
ATGCTAATTTTATTAGAAATGGTATATTTACTCAATTTACAAGAGTTGAGCTAGGCAAAACAAATACACAAGCGCATATGCAAGATAGAAAATTGATATCTCAATGGTGTTATGAGAAGGGTCTTAAAGAGAATAATAAAGGAGCAAGTTTAGATGTAATTGAGAAGAAAGTTAGAGATGGTAAGACATACTTTGTTATAAACGATTATGATAAACTTAGGAGCTTATTTGGGGATTTATTAAAAGAGATTCAAAGAATTAAATCAGAAGGAGATTTTGCTGCAGGAAAGAAACTTATAGAAACCTATGCAGTTAATATAGATCCATCTCTACATAAAGAGGTAAGAGATAGATTTAGTGCTTTAGATCTTAAACCTTATAGAGGGTTTGTGAATCCAGTTATTACTCCAGTAGAAAAAGATGGAAAAGTTGTAGACTACAGTGTAAGCTATAATCAAGGCTATTTAGAGCAAATGTTGGAGTATGGTAAAAAGTATTCATTCTAATATTATCTATTCTTAGATTAATATATGATATGCCCCCAAAAGTTGGACGGTTATTATTAATTAAGAAACTCTTGATTGGATTAAAGCTCGGTACTGTACCGAGCTTTTTTTCATTTACCATCAGTGTGATTTTATAATTATTATGAAAAACGCAAATGCTTATTTTACTGCCTAACAAAAAAGTAAAGCATAATTGCAGAAACAACAAGGCCAAATACTTAAACCTTTAAATTATATAGTTGGAATTTCATCCTCAGAATAATCGTCTAATTTATTATTCCATAGATACTTTTTGGTTTCTGCAACAATAACTTTATTAAGTAAAAGAAGAGAGAGTAAATTAGGTATTGCCATTAAAGCATTTGTGGCGTCTGCTAAGTTCCATACTAGTGATAAATTTACTACAGATCCAACAAATATTAGTATAACCCATATTATTCTATATGGAGCAATAAACTTTTTACCAGCTAAATATTCTATGGCTTTTTCTGCATAATAAGACCATCCGAGTATAGTAGAAAAGGCAAATGTTACAAGCCCAATTATTAGTATTGGAGCTCCAATATATGGAACTTTAGCAAAGGCTACTTGGGTTAATTTTGCTCCATCAGAGTAATTTATGTCGGGATGAGCAATAACACTACTTACTAGTACTAACCCAGTTAATGCACATACTACCACTGTATCCCAAAATGTTGCAGTAGAAGAAACTAAGGCTTGTCTAACAGGGTTTCTTGTTTGTGCCGCAGCTGCTACTATTGGTGCAGAACCTAAGCCAGATTCATTAGAAAAAAGTCCCCGTGCAATACCAAATCGGGCAACAATTATAATAGAACTACCAGCAAAACCGCCACCTGCAGCTTTAGGAGAAAATGCAGAGTTAAAAATTAATTCAATAGTTTCTATTAAAAAATCTCTATTAATGTAAAGTATTGTAATACAGCCTAATACATAAAATATGGCCATAAAAGGAACTAATGTGCCGCAAACATTTGCAATACCCTTTACTCCAAAGATTATAACTAAAGCAACAGTTGCGGCTAAAATAAGACCAGAAATATATGTAGGTATACTAGGTATATTATTGCCAAATATACCAGGTTCAGCTAATAAAGTAGAAATTGCATTGGCTTGAACTGTATTTCCTATTCCAAATGCTGCAATAGCAGTAAAAATACAAAACAGTATGGCTAGCCACTTCATTTTTAATCCACGCTCCAAAGCATACATAGGCCCTCCAAGCATTGCTCCATTAGAAGTTTTAACTCTATATTTTACAGCAAGTAAGCCCTCGCTGTATTTTGTTGCAATTCCAAAAATGCCTGTAATCCAACACCATAGTACAGCACCAGGTCCTCCTAAAGAAATAGCTGTTGCTACTCCTATAATATTACCAGTACCTATTGTTGCTGCAAGTGCAGTTGCAAGAGCTCCAAACTGGCTCACATCTCCACTACTGTTTTTGTCTTTAGTTACAGATAGTTTTATTGCTTTAAAAATTCTAAGTTGGGGGAATCTAAGCCTTATTGTTAAAAACATATGTGTTCCTAACAATAAAATAATAGTTGGCCAACCCCATAGGGTTGTAGAAATTTGTGAAATAATTTCTTCAAAATTAAATTGAAGTGGTGGAATAGTGAGTATATTCATATAATATAGTTAGATTGATAGATAGGATGTAATTTTTATTACCTTTGCAAATCTAAAAAAAAAGATTATATATGCAAAAAAAAAATAGGCTTAAGGCTTTAATATCTATAGGCTTAGCCTACTTTTTTTTAATTATGGCTTGCTTAGGCGTAGTGTTGCCCATATTACCAACTACACCATTTTTATTATTATCAATCTACCTTTTTATCCGTTCGTCGCCAAAAGGTGCTAAAATGATTCTTAGAAACAGAGTTCTAGCTCCATACGTGCTTTCTTATTTTTCCAAGAAGGGTATCCCAACAAATATCTTATTGCGCACTTTGTTGCTTCTATGGGGATTATTAGCCTTGTCGGGAATAGTATTCACCCAAAATATTTACCTAAGGATTCTTTTTGTAGTAATTGGATTTAGCGTAAGTATTCACCTTATTATAAGAAGCAAATTTTATTATTCTAGAAAGGATTACAAAAAGGCAAATGAACTAGGTAGCAAATAAAAAAAAATATATCTTTGTAAAAAAAAATTATGAAAGCTTATAAATTTTTACTTGTTTTTATTGTTCTTGTTGCTGCAAGTAGTTGTAGTAAGAATAAAGATATTAAATTAGAAGGTGATAAGGCAGTGATGGACTATGTAAATTTCTTTATGGGTGAAATCTACTATTGGAATACTCAGGCCCCTAAGCCAGATCTTAATAATTATGACAATGTATTTGATTTCTTTTCTAATTCTCTTGTTAAACAAGATAGGTGGAGCTGGATGGAAACTGGAGAGGATTATATGAGGCAAGAAACTGGAATTTATACTTCTTACGGCTTTAATATTAGACAAAATTTAGAATATTATAATGATTATGCACTTTCTGTAGCATTTGTTTATCCAAACTCACCATTTGATAAAGCTGGAATTACAAGAGGATGTCAGATTCTTAAAATTAACGGAGAAACTACAAATGATCTAATTAGAGCTAAAAGATTTAATACAGAAATTGATAAGAGCAATAATATCTTTACTATCAAAGATTTAACAGGAAATATAAAAGATATATCTCTTTCTAAATCATCTATTGCTACACGTTCTGTTTTGATTAGCGAAGTTTATACAAATAAAGATTTTAGTGGTTTAAGTTCGGCAGTAGGCTACATTAATTATCTTACATTTAGTGCAAATATGATGGATGATATTAATAGTGCAATTGCAAAGATGAAGGCTGCAAATGTTAAAAATTTAATTTTAGACCTTAGGTATAATGGGGGTGGAGATAGTAGGCCTACTGCCTTATTAGCCAATTTATTAGCTAATAAAGATTGTGATGGAAAGGTACTTGTAAAAAGGAAGCATAATTCTAAATATTCTAGTTGGGATTCTGATTCAAAAAATATTGCAACAATTCAGAGAACAAGTGAGTCTTTAGACTTGGCTCGATTATATATTATATCTGGTTATGGGACGGCATCGGCGAGTGAGGTTATTATAAACGGATTAAGACCAATGATGGAAGTTGTAATGGTAGGTGATACAACCTATGGTAAGCCAAATGGGATGTATGTACAAACCTATCCCCAATCTAATTATACTAATCCCGATTATGTTTTTTTGCCAATTTGCTTTTATAATGTAAATATGAATAATGAGGGTGATTTTGATAATGGTCTTATTCCAAATAATTATCGCCCAGACGATTTATATCACAATTGGGGACCAGAGGAGGATTTAATTAAGAGTTGTTTAACTCATATAGTAACAGGAAGTTTTCCACCATTACCTTTGGCAGCACACAATAATGTAAAGAATTTAGATAATAGCTATATATTAAAAATAGAAGAAAATGAACTTAGTTATGGGAGATATGTAGTTATCCCATAATTTTATAAACAAAACTTTAAACTTAAAATTTTATGAAAACTTTTAAAAACAAATTATGGGGAGCTGTATTCTTGTTATCCCTATTAGCTTGCATTAGTCTTAAAGCAAGTTCTAACAATCCTATTTCTGCTAATTCAGAAGACGATAAAACTATCCAAAAAATTATAGAGTTAGCCATTTCTGATAATAGAACTATGGAGCATTTAGATATTCTTACCAATCGTTTTGGAGGTAGGCCACTGGGCTCAGATGCATATTCTAATGCAGCAGACTGGTGCGTTTCTAAATTTAAAGAATGGGGCTTAGAAGTATACAAGCAAGAAGTTGGGGAATATCAAGTGGGATTTAATAGAGGACCATGGTTTGGAAGGCTTATTGGCGGTTCAGGAGGAGCACAAGGTAACTACGTTCCGGGTATAGCTGGTGTGTCTTTACACTTTGCTACGCCATCTTATACATCTGGAACAAAAGGTATTCAACGTGGTCATGCTTTAAAAGAGCCAAAAACAAGGGCCGAATTTGAGAGAATGAAACGTGCTCTAAAAGGAGCTTGGGTTCTAATAAGTGGCGAAAGTTCTGGTTGGCCAATTGATTATACAGCTAAGGGAGATTCTATAAGGGCAGAGATAATTAATAAGAACGAAGCAATTATGAAGCAAAATGCTCAAATAGAAGAATATAACGAATCTCTGGAGCAAATGAAAAAAACAGAGGAGGGAAGGAAAAAACTTAAAACATTAAAAGCAAAAGCTTTAATTCCATTAATTTCAGAGCCAGCTCTTTTTTATAAAGAAATGAGAGATGCTGGTATTTTAGGAATAATTCAAAGTGCAAGGGTTCCAATCGTAGCTCTTTACGATAGAAAGAATATAAATACAATGACTTTTAATACATTACCTACTCTTCCCGACATAAAGTTAGATTCTGAGCAGTATGCACTTATATCTAAAATGATAGATAGAAGAGAATACTTTCAATTAGAATTTGATATAAGAAATTACTTTAAAATGGGACCAGTTAAATATCATAATGTTATTGGGATAATGAGGGGAACAGATTTTCCTAACGAATATGTAATTTCTGGCGGACACTTAGATGCTTTTGATGTTGCTAGTGGAGGAGTTGATTGTGGATCTGGTATTACTCCAACTATTGAGGCTGCACGTTTATTATCGGCTAGCGGAGCTAAGCCAAAAAGAACTATTTTATTTTGTCTATGGGCAGGGGAAGAATTTGGACTTTTAGGATCTAAGTTTTTTGTGGAAAATGGTTTTACAAATGGAAATACTGCAGGTATGCTAGCCAATATTTCTAATTATTTTAATAGAGATGGAGGCCCTACTGTTCCTGTGGGAATTACTGTAACAGATGCAATGTATGAAGATTTTGTAAAAGTATGTGCTCCAATAAACAAAATTAAAAATTATGTAGAAAATGCACCAAGGGGAACCAAGGCTTCGGAATATAACTATTTCCCATTTGAAGTAAAACGTAGGCTTACAGAACCAAGACCAATACCTAAAAATGCTGGGGGGGGTGACCATGCTTATTTTTTAATGAGTGGAGTTCCAACAATAGGCTTTCAAACAGCAGATCCTAAAGGTTATAACTTTAGCTATGGCGAAATTTGGCACACAGAAAGAGATACTTACGATAAGAGTATTGCAGAATATCAAGAACATACATCTACCGTAAATGCAATAGTTTTATATGGTATGGCTAATGTAGATCACTTATTAAATAGAGATATTTTGTTTAAATTTTAATACCAGATTAATGTATTAATAACTTTTGTTACTGTTAATAAATAATAAAGCCACAAAGTATATCATTTAACTTTGTGGCTTTATTATTTATTTATAAACTTAGCATTAAAACACTAATGGTATTTGCTGGTCATATTATAGAGTTCTCTTAATTTCTACAATTTGGTATGCTTCAATTACATCTCCAACTTTAATATCGTTGTATCCATCTATGTTAAGTCCGCAGTCATATCCACTTTGAACCTCTTTAACATCGTCCTTAAATCGTTTAAGCGATCCAAGAGTGCCTGTATAAACAACAATGCCATCCCTAATAATACGTATTTTTGCTGATCTAATAAGTTTTCCTTCTTTAACCATACATCCTGCAATTGTACCAACCTTAGAAATTTTAAATGTTTCTCTAACTTCGGCAGTAGATGTTATTTCTTCTTTTTGCTCTGGTGCAAGCATTCCCTCTATACCACTCTTAACCTCGTTAATAGCATCGTATATTACTGAGTATAATCTTATCTCAATTTCCTCTTTATCTGCAAGTTTTCTTGCATTTACAGAAGGCCTAACTTGGAAACCAATTATAATAGCGTTTGATGCAGCCGCAAGAAGTACGTCTGATTCAGAAATTGCACCAACAGCTTTATGTATTACGTTAACATGAATCTCTTCTGTTGAAAGTTTAATTAATGAATCGGATAGAGCCTCTATAGAACCATCTACGTCTCCTTTAATAATTATATTTAATTCTTGGAAATTACCAATAGCTATACGGCGTCCAATTTCCTCTAATGTAATATGCTTTTGTGTTCTTAAACCTTGTATTCTAATAAGTTGTTCTCTCTTATTTGCAATATCTTTAGCCTCTTTTTCATCTTCAAATATATTAAATGTCTCACCAGCAGTAGGTGCTCCATTTAAACCTAAGATTGATACTGGATTAGAAGGACCAGCTTCTTTAACTTTTTGTCCTCTCTCATTAAACATTGCCTTTATCCTACCTGTGTAGCATCCACTTAACATTATATCTCCAACCTTAAGAGTTCCTCCCTGTACTAATATTGTGGCAAGGTATCCACGCCCTTTATCTAGAGAAGACTCTATAACAGTACCAACAGCTCTCTTTTTAGGATTAGCTTTAAGCTCTAATAAATCGGCCTCTAACAATACTTTCTCTAGTAAATCATCTACACCTATTCCTTTTTTAGCTGATATTTCTTGGCATTGATATTTTCCACCCCAATCTTCTACTAATATATTCATATTAGATAATTGTTCTCTAATCTTTTCTGGATTAGCTCCAGGTTTATCAATTTTATTAATTGCAAATATCATTGGTACGCCAGCCGCTTGAGCGTGATTAATAGCCTCTATCGTTTGTGGCATTATAGCATCATCAGCTGCAACAATAATAATAGCAAGGTCTGTAACCTTAGCTCCTCTAGCGCGCATTGCTGTAAATGCCTCGTGGCCCGGAGTATCTAAAAATGTAATTCTTCTACCATTAGGCAGTTTAACGTTGTATGCTCCAATATGTTGGGTAATACCACCAGCTTCACCGGCAATTACATTTGCTTTTCTGATATGGTCTAGTAGTGATGTTTTTCCATGGTCTACGTGTCCCATAACAGTAACAATAGGTGGACGTTCTACTAAATCTTCTGGCGAATCGTCTTCGTTTTCGTTCTTAATTGTTTCTTGAATCTCTGCTGTAACAAATTCTACCTTATAGCCAAATTCTTCTGCAACTAATACAAGGGCCTCAGCATCTAAACGTTGATTAATAGATACCATTAAACCAAGATTCATACACGCCTCAATAACCTTAGTAACAGGAACATCAATCATAATAGCAAGGTCGTTAACAGTAACAAATTCTGTAAGCTTAAGTATGCTATTGTTAATTTGCTGTAATTCTTCCTCCTCCATCATCTTTTGGGTGTTCATTTCCCTTTTCTCTTTTCTATATTTAGATCCCTTAGTCTTGCCCTTCCCTTCAACCATTCGTTGGTAAGTTTCTTTTATTTGTTTTTGTACAGCATCTTCATCTATTTCTACTCTTACAGGCTTAAACTTATCTCTTTTATTTTTATTATTAGCATTATTATTAGCGCTGTTATTGCCACTTTTTTTAGCTTGCTGATTATTGTTGTTATTGTGGTTAGGCCCTCCGCTTGGTCTATTTTGCTGATTGTTTCCGCCCTGTCTGTTAGGATTATTTTGATTATTTCCCGATGGTCTATTAGCATTGTTACCTTGGTTTCCGCCATGATTATTGTTGCCGCCTTGCCTATTAGTATTATTGCCTTGGTTATTATTGTTCTTTTGTGGATTTTTCCCAACTTCTCTATTAACATCAACCTTTTCCTTCTGCTTGTGGATACGTTCTCTCTTGCCTTTTCCCTTATTATCTGTGCTAGGTTTTTTCTTTTCAAATTGTGATAAATCTATTGTTCCGCTAATTTTTGGCCCAACTAATTTTTCAAACTTTGTCTCTATGTGTTCAATAACGTTATTCTCTTGCATAATAGGGGCGGTTTCTTCAGCTTTTTGTTTATCCTTTTTTATAGGATTAAAGTTATTCTTGGCTGTGTCCTGTGTATTATTATTTGCCTTTGGCCTATTATCATCCCTTTTTTGAGAAGCATTTTGCTGATTAGGATAATCTTTCTTTATATTCCGATTGTCGGAAACAGAGTTCTTATTTTCTACTTTCTGTATAGGAGCATTTTGTTTTACTTGCTCTGTATTGTTTACGTCTTTTCTTCCCGACATATTATTCTCTTTTTCAATGGCTTTGTGCTGCTGTTTGGCAGGCTGCTCAATTATTTTAGGTTCTATATTTTCTCTTTGTTGGAGTTTTACTTGGGTAGGAGCTTGCTGCTCATGGGCAACATTTGCATTAGTATCGTTTTTAGGTGTAGCTACTTGTGCAAGATTAGGCATGACTGAATCTTTAGATTCGGACTCCTTTAGCTCAAGCTTTACTACATCAGATGGATTTTTAGTTTTGTCGGGAGTATTATTATTATCAGATACAGACTCAGGCTCCTTTTTGCTTGTGTCTTTGTGTTCCGATGGTACGTTTAATTTGTAAAGATCAATTTTACCTACTATTTTTGGCCCCCTTACATCTTCTATGGTAGTTTTTATAAATACTTCTTTTACGGGTTCTTCTTCCTCTTCGTCTGAAAGGTCTTCTTTTTCTTCTCTTTCTTTACCTGTAATGTCCTTTACTTTAATAGCTACTTTTTTTGACTCAGCTTTTACAATCTGTTCTTTTTTAAATTCTTTCTCTATTAAAGAGTACGCTTCACCAGGAATTTTTGCGTTAGGATTGGATTCTACGCTTATTCCCTTTTTGTTTAAGAAATCTATAAGGGTCCCCATCCCTATATTAAATTCCTTTAAAACTTTGTTAACTCTAATGATTTCGTTTCCTGTCATATATAATCCCCCATATTAATTCAACCAATAATTTGCAAGAAATTAAGCCATCTTGCATGGCTGTAGTACAAGCTTTATTTTTCCTCTTCAAATTCAGATTTTAATATTCGCTGTACTTCAAGTACTGTTTCTTCTTCTAGATCGGCCCTTTTAACAATATCCGATACAGGAAGCGATAGAACACTTTTAGCAGTATCGCAACCAATTGATTTTAATGCGTCTATTATCCACTGATCTATCTCGTCTGAGAATTCGGTTAAAAGAACATCCTCTTCCTCTTCTTCTAGTTCTCTAAACACCTCAATTTCTTGTCCAACAAGTAAACTGGCTAGTTTAATGTTACTCCCTCCTTTACCAATTGCTAGTGAAACCTCGCTTGGTTTAAGTGAAACATATATTTTGTTGTCTTCTTCACTAATTTTAATAGAGGAAATTTTTGCTGGGCTTAAAGCTCTCTGAACGAGCAGTTGAATATTGCTAGTATAGTTAATAATATCAATATTCTCATTTTTTAGCTCTCTTACAATTCCATGAATACGAGAACCTTTAACTCCAACACAAGCTCCAACTGGATCTATTCTTTCGTCATAAGACTCAACTGCAACTTTTGCCCTCTCGCCAGGCATTCTAACAATTTTTTTGATTGTTATTAATCCATCAAATATTTCTGGTACCTCTTGTTCAAATAATCTTTCCAAGAAAGAAGGAGCAGTTCTAGATAAGATAATAACTGGGTTATTATTCTTCATTTCAACCCTGCAAACAACTGCTTTTACTGAATCTCCTTTACGGAAAAAGTCCGAAGGAATTTGTTCCGTCTTAGGGAGTAATAGCTCATTTCCATCTTCGTCCATAACTAAAACTTCTTTTTTCCAAACTTGATATACCTCACCAACAAGAACTTCTCCAATTCTATCTCTATATGCATTAAACAAGTTTGCTTTTTCTATGTCCATTATTCTGCCCTGAAGATTTTGTCTTAGGTTTAGAATACCTCTTCTACCAAACGAAGCCAATTTAACCTCTTCTGTAAATTCATCTCCAATATCATAAGAAGAATCTATTTTGTCTACATCTGCTTTAGATATTTGAGTGTTAGGATCTTCTACAACATCTACAATAATTCTATTTCTCCAAATCTCAAAATCTCCTTTATCAATATTAATAATAATATCAAAATTATCTGCGCTGCCATACATCTTGGCAAGTTGAGTTTTAAAAATATCCTCTAAAACACTCATCATCGTTGGACGATCTATGTTCTTTAGTTCTTTGAACTCGGCGAATGTGCTTATTAAATTTAGCCCTTCCATAATATATTATTTTTCTTTATCTTTTTTACTTAAATTTAATTACAAGTTTACAACTTTTTATCTGGTCAAAATTGTATTTGTATGTGTTAATTTGCTCAATTTTTTTCTTAGACCCCTCTTGTTTAACTTTTTCTGTAATGCTAATTTCAATTTCTTGCTCGTTGGCATCATTTAGTATTCCCTTTATTTTGCCTCCCGATAAATTATTATTGCATGTAAGAGAATCGCTAGAAGAATCTCCTTTCTTTACATGTACCTTTTTTGTTACTATTTCTACCTCTTGCCCAATATGTTTCTTATATTGATTTAAAACCTTAAATGGCTGATCTAAACCAGCAGAGCTAACAGTTAAAGAATAATCTTCTACATCTCTGTTAAAGTTTTCATTCACAAGCCTATCAATATCTATACAGTTCTCTATTTTAACAACATCTTTGTATGATTCTATTGTAATTTCTATGTCATTATCTTTAGAAATTTCTATATCAACTAAAAAGAGCCCATTTAAATTAATATAGCTCTGTATGCAATTTGATAAATTTTCTTTTGTAATCATTAGATTTGTTTAACTATAAAATTATTTAACTATTTGATAATAAAGTAATTATCGTAATTGTGTATTATCAGATTTACACTTTTAACAAAAAAAAGCCTGTCTCAAAAGAGACGGCTCTCAACACTTTTCTTCTATCGCCTGCAAAAGTAACTTATTTTTATTTCTTATGCAAATTTTTTTGACTCTGAGCAATATAACTTAATTATTTTATAACTTTGCCCTCAATTTATGACCATTCTAGAATATAAAAGAAAATATGAACAATTTTACGTAGAAAATTTGCGTAAAGTAGAATTCTATGCCTATAATTATTTACAAAATAGAGAGATAGCTAAGTCTGTTGCTCATGATTCTTTTTTAACATTATGGGAGCAAAAAGAAAATGTAGATTTTGACAAAGATGTATTGCCATATTTGCTGAGAATAACAAAGAATAAATGTCTTAATATTTTAAGAAGAGAGAAGGCGAGGGATAATTTTAACACCTATACGGCATATAGAGAAAACTTATTGAACCAAGAGGCTATATTTCACCAAAGTTCAAGCTTATTATATGAGAAAGAGTTAATTAGTTTAATAAATCAAGGTCTTAATTCTATGCCAGATAAGTTTAAAGAAACTTTTTTACTGTCAAAAACTAGGGGTTTAAAAAATAGAGAGATAGCTTTAGAACAAGGAGTGAGTATAAGTACTGTAAAATATAGAATGTCATACGTTTATACTGTACTTAGAAAGCAATTAAAGGATTATTTACCATTGTATTTGTGGTTTTTACTCCCAATAGGTTTATTATATGTAAGAGAGATACTTAAGTAATTATATCAACAACTCAAAAGACCATATATATGAGAAAAGCATTATTGCTAAAATATATACAAGCAGAAGCGAGTGAAGCCCAAAAGCAAGAGGTTTTAAATTGGATAGATAAATCTATTCAAAATAAGGAATATTTTTTAACTCTAAAAAATACCTGGATTTCACAAAATATGCCATCTGATATGGCTACTCAGGCTGAACTTCAAAACATAAGACTTGCTTTAAAGCAAAGTAAGCAAGCTAAACGAAATATTTATAAGTTACTAACAATATTATCTAGTGCTGTTGCTGCGGTAGCTATTATAATCCTTTTAATACGACCATCAGAATCTTCTATTAGGCAGCAGTATAAAAACGAGCTTTTAGCAGTAAAAATGAAAGAGCTGCCTAAGGAATTTAAGCGCACAATATATACAGAAAAAGGGGTTAAAGGTTTTGTTATTCTTCCCGACAGTTCTAGAGTTTGGCTTAATTCAGATACAAAAATATCTTTCCCAATAACTTTTATAGGTTCTACGAGGGAAGTAGAATTAGACGGAGAGGCATATTTTAGCGTTGTAAAAGACTCTATTAAACCTATGATTGTAAATATTCCTACTGGTTTAAAAATTAAGGTTTTAGGTACAGAGTTTAATTTAAAAAGCTATAGCGCTGATAATACAGTAATTGCGTCGCTATACAGTGGTAAAATAGAATTATTATATAACTCTATTTTAAATACACAAGAGGTACAAAAGATTCTACCTAATGAGCAGGTAGAAATATTTAATGATATTATAAAAATATCTGAGCCAAAGCAAATTAAAGATAATTATGCTTGGAAGGACGGACAATTAATTTTTGATTCAGCTAAATTAAGAAATGTAATTAAAGAGCTAGAAAGGTGGCATGGTATAGATATAATTGTTAAGGATGATAAAATTATGGACTACACAATATCGGCAACCTTTAATTCTGAATCTATTATACAAATTATGGATATGATAAAATATTGTATATTAGTTGATTATAAATTTGAGAATAATAAGATTTATATATTTGAAAGAAAAGTTTAATTTTTGGTAAAGGTTTTAGATAGGTGTTTGTGTTTATAATTCATAATCACAAATTAAAACCTATGCAGTTAAAAAAATTATTAAATTTAAAAGGTGTATTCCTTCTTACTTTTGGAATACTTTTATGTATTTCAACAAGTAATTTAAGTGCTCAGCACAGAATTAAATTATCTTATAGTGGTATTCCCCTTAAAACAGTTCTAAAGGACATATCAGGGCAAACTGGTTACGACTTTGTTTTCTCTAACGATTTCTCAGAGATGAATTCCAATGTAACAATTTCATTAGATTCAAGTAATAAATCTATAGAGGAAATACTTAATATTGTTTTAAAAGGGAAAGGTATTAGCTATCAAATTAAGGACAAAAAAATAATGCTTGCTCCTAAAAGAATAGTGCCAGATAAAGCCACCCAAACAAAGAAGAACATGCTTTTTGGGCTTGTTAAAGACGAAAGTGGAGAATCTCTAGTTGGTGTATCTATAAAGAATCTAACAACAGGTCAGTTAGCAGCCTCAGATGTAGATGGTAAATTTACAATAGAAGCAAATGAGGGAGAAAAATTACTACTTACCTCCATTGGTATGGTAGAGAGTTTGCAATATGTTACAGATATAACATCTACTTTAAATATAGTACTTAAAGCAGATGTTATAGCTCTAAACGATATTATAGTAACGGGATATCAAACAATATCAAAAGAGAGATCTACTGGATCTTACGCTGTAGTTACAACTGATAAAATAGAATCTAAATTACAAACTAATGTTGTTGACCGATTAGAAGGCATGGTTAGTGGGTTGAGCATGTATAAAGGTGTCCCCATTATAAGAGGAACATCAACGATATTTGCAGAGCAGTCTCCATTATATGTTGTAGACGGAGTTCCATTTGAAGGTGATATTAAAATTATAAATCCTAATGATATAGCTAATATTTCTGTTTTAAAAGATGCTACTGCTGCTTCTATTTATGGTGCTAGATCTACAAATGGGGTTATAGTAATAACAACAAAATCTGGTAGTTCTGGAAAAATGAGTTTGCAGTACAGTGGAACTGTAATGATAACTCCTTTACCTAATAGAAGTTATAATAATTTAGTATCTAGTGAGGAATTAGTAGATTTTCAGATTTATTCATTTGATAATGGAGTTGGAATTAATTCCAAGCCAAAAACAGGTTATGCACTTAACGATGTTTATAAATTATTATTTGATAAAAGACGTGGAGCAATAAATGAAGAAGAATATAATGCAGGAACTAATAAGTATAAATCACTAGATAGGTATTCTCAAGTAAAAGAAGAATTTTTAAATAGCGCAATGATAACTCATCAACATAATCTATCATTTAATGGCGGATCTGATATATATAAATATGCATTTTCTCTAAATTATCAAGGTACTAGTCCTTACAATAAAGGCCAATATAGTGATAGGCTAGGTTTTAATTTAAAAAATAACTTTAGAATCACTAAGTGGGTTCAACTAGATTTGTCTGTTATGGGAAGTGATAATAGTTATGATTATGATAATGGGATAGATGGCTATTCTTTACTAAGTAATGGAAAGAATGCTTCATATTATATGTTGAGGGATGAGAAAGGAGATTTAGTTAGGAGGGAACAAGAAAAGAATTTAGAAGAAATTAATCGTTTAAAGAGTGTTGGTTTGTTAGATGAGTCTTATTATGCAGTAAATGAATTAGGTAAACAACATTATACTTATAAGAATAAGTATTTGAATGTAAATTTAGGAGCAAAAATAAATATCCATCCAACACTAAATTTAGAACTTAGATATCAAACAGAAATAGCCTCTATTTATTCTAAAAATTATTATAAGAAAGATTCATATTTAGTAAGGAATATGATTAATAATGCAACTATTGTAGAGAGCACAGGCAAAATTATTAATAATATTCCTATGGGAGGACAAGTTAAGGAGATAAGTGGGGATAAAAGTTCATACACTCTTAGAGCTCAGCTCAATTATTCTAAGCTATTTGCTAATGATCATGATATTAAAATCTTAGTAGGAGCAGAGAGAAGAAAAATAACAAGTGAACAAAATGGACATTATAGATTTGGATACGATGATTACACACTATCTTTTAAAAATATAAATGAAACAGACCTTAGTAAGGGTATTACTGGAACACAATCTTTGTCGGGAAGATATTCATTAACAGTTAATAATCCCATTTATCTAAGTATAGATGATAGGTATGTTTCTTTTTATGGGAATGCTTCTTATGTATATAAAAATAAATTAGGCCTAAATGCTAGTATCAGGATGGATCAATCTAATCTTTTTGGTACAGATCCAAAATATCAGTATAGACCTTCATGGTCTATAGGTGCAAATTATGCATTTTTGACACATAATGAAATTTCTTGGATTGATAGATTATCTGTAAGAGCAACTTATGGCATTAATGGAAATGTGTACAAAAAAAGTGGACCATACATTATCTCAACTGTTATGCCTTACCCTAATTATACAACAAATGAGTCTTATGCTGCTATAACAAGCCCGCCTAACTCTGCTTTAAGATGGGAAAAGACAAAAACAACTAATTTGGGTTTAGATTTTGATTTTCTCAATCATAGGTTACAAGGTAGTGTAGATTATTATTACAAAAAGACCTCTGATATGTTAGGAGAGAGAGTGTCGGATCCAGTTTTAGGATGGAGTAAATTAGTTGTAAATTATGCAAAAATGAGGAATACAGGTGTAGAATTGACACTAGAAAGTAGAAATATAGTTAAAAAAAATTTTCAGTGGTCTAGTTCTTTCTTATTTAACTATAATAGTAATAAAATAATAGAATTGGATAATGTTACAGGATCTGCCACATCTTATTATTCTTATTTACAGACTAAGGTGGGAAGACCGTACAATAGTTTATATAGTATTAATTATGCTGGGCTTAATGATAAAGGACAGCCCATGGCTTATAAAGCAGATGGAAGTACTACAATAAAAGTAGGAGATTTAAAAATTGATGATTTACTTTATTCTGGCACTTATGACCCACCATATAATGCGTCTTTTAGTAATTATTTTAATTATAAAGGTTTTGAGCTATCATTTATGTTTACATATTATGGTGGACATGTTATGAGGGATATTGCATCTAATTTTGTTTTTAATAAAACTAAGCCAGAGGAGTCTTATCTAACAAATTTTGATAAAACTTATCTTAATTTTTGGAAACAAGCTGGAGATGAATCTGATATATATATGGCACCTAAATTTAATACTGGAATTAGCGATTCTTCTGCCGATTTATGGAAAGCCGCAAATATTCATATTCAAAGAGCAGATTATATAAAGTTAAAAGACATTCCATTGTCTTATACTTTTCCTAGGTCTTTAGTTAATAAAGTAAGAATATCTGATTTAAAAATTATATTTCAAGCTCAAAATGTTTGGAAATGGACTGCAAATAAAAATAATATAGATCCAGAAGTGTGGGATAGTTCTCGCACAGGTATGATTACACGTGGTAATGCAATTCCTCCTACTTACACTATTGGTATTAATTTAAGTTTTTAATTATTATGAAAAATATATATAGAATCATTATTGTTATATTCACTTCCCTTAGTCTTTTTTCTTGTAACGATTTTTTGGGGAATAAGCCAAAAGGCTATACTATACCTCAATATTTTGAGGATTTTGCTCTTCTGATGAATGGAAGTGCCTTGGGAAATTTAGGCGAAGGGCATCCAGCGTTTTTAACAGATGACGCTTTGCTAGGAGGTGCTAATGAGCCTAGTTTTGTAGATTATACTAAAAAGTTTGGCCCTTTTCAGGCATGCTATGATTTTAGACACGGTGATATTTATCCAGAAGGTATAGATGATGGTTATTTTACAAAAGCTTATTCTCAAATTTTTACATATAATGTTGTAATTAATAATATCCTAAATGTACCAGATGCTACAGATAAAGATAAAAAGGCATTGCAGGCAGAAGCCTTAGTACAAAGGGCATATACTTATTTTAAACTTGTAAATGTATATGCAAAACAGTATGATAAGTTTACTGCTGATAAAGATTATGGTGTTCCATTGGTTTTAAGTGAAGATATAAGTAAACCTTATGATAGACAGTCTATTGCACAAGTGTATGAGCAAATAATATATGATTTAAATTCTGCATTTCCAAATTTAAAAGAAGTAACAGCCAATTCTTTTCACGCAAACAAAGCTTCATGTGCAGCAATTTTAGCAAAGGTGCAATTGTTTATGGGCGATTATAGTTCTGCACTAAAGAATATAAATATAGCTTATTCTTTATGTAAGGGAGTAAAATTGATAGATTATAAATTATACAAAGCATTAGATCAGGGTAAGTATCAAAATAGAATTGTTGAGATAAGTTCTGGACTACGTTTTCCTTATCCGATAGATGATTCAGAAAATATTTTATTAAAGAATTCTAATTATGATTTATCTAGTTTAATATTTGCAAGTAAAGATCTAATAAGTGTATTTAAGAAAAATTTACCAGCTAATGCTATTGATAAAAGATTTGAATTATTTTATGCAGTTGATAAAGCTAATACTTTTGCCAATATTACATTCCCTGGGTTCACAATGTATGTTTCTCATTTAATGCCTAATTTGGGAGTAACATATCAAGAGGTACTTTTAATTTTGGCAGAATGTGAGGCTAGAGCTAGCGAGGGCTCTTTAGAAAAATCGCTATCTTATTTAGATAAGTTAAGAAATATGAGAATAGTTAATAATACACCGCTTAAAGTCTCAACAAAAGAGGAAGCTTTGCAATTAGCATTAGACGAGAGACGAAGAGAAATGGCTTTTTGGGGTGACACTAGATTTTTAGATTTAAAACGCCTAAATAAGGATGAAAGATTTGCTAAAACAATAGTGCATACTGTATTGGGAGAGGAAGTGACTTTACCCCCAAATGATCCAAGATATATTATGCCACTCCCATATTCAGTTAGAGAACTTAATCCAAATATACCTCAGTATGAAAGATAAAAACTTATTTATGTTTAAAAAGAATATAGTATACATTAGTTTTATTGCAATCTTTTTGTGCCTACAATCTGTTACTTGTTTAAAAGCTACAGAATCATTTAATGCTGTTGCAGAAAAGGATAATAAGTCAAAAATTGGAGTTATTTGGGAAAATACAAGCTTTTCAGAAGCTCTATTGAGTTTGAAGTCTAAAAAAAATATGGGAAAGTTGCTATTTGTAGATTGTTATACTCAATGGTGTGGCCCATGTAAACACATGTCAAATAATGTTTTATCTTCTAAAAAAGCTGGTGACTTTTTTAACTCAAGATATGTTTCTATTAAGATAGACATGGAAAAAGGAGATGGTATTCAGTTAGTGGAAAAATTTAAAATTACAGCCTATCCTACATTTATAGTATTTGATTCTAATAAAATAGAAATTGGAAGGGTTATAGGCTCGGCAGAGATAGATGATTTTATAGAAAAAGTTGAGTATGCAAGTGATATTAAAAATTCTCCAAACTCGTTACTTAATAATTTTATTAATACTAAAACTATTAATGATGCATATAACTATTTATCTCGCTTAAAATATTATGGTAATAATAAGGATATATCTAGTTTTATCAAAAAATATTATAATGATTTTGATGTAAGAGACAAGTACTCTATTAAAATGTGGCCTTATATTGTATCATCTATGTCTTTAGAAGATAATTATATGGTAGATATTGTTTTAAATGACAAAATTTTATTTGATGAAAATATAGGAAAGGCAAATGTAGATTTAAAATTATTAGATGTGTTTATAAATGGTTTAAAGTCTTACTTAAGTGGTAATTTGGATATGTCTAATGAGTCTTTAAAAAAATATATCGCCTTAACTAAATTATTAAATAATGGTAATATTGTTAATTCTATAGTAATAAGATCTGCAGAAGCTCAATTTTATAATTTATCTAATACTATTCCTAAAATATTTGATATTAGGTTTACAAGGACCAAGTGCGGCGAGCACGAATTGTTGGCTTTAGTGAGTTTATTTTTAAATATTAAGAGCGTTTCTGATTTAGATAAGGCAGAGTTTGTTAAGCAAGTAAAAGGCGGATGTGATGCTTTATCTGCAGAAGTAAGTAGATATGCAGGCTTAAAGTAAACAACTATATTAATAATTTATTATATTAAAAGGCTAGTAAATTATGTTGGAATAATTACGTTTCTAATATAATTGCTAGCCTTTTTCTGTTGTATTATTTTAACTTATTTTGTGTATATTTGCAATTTAAAAATTTAATCATGGAAGTTTCTGCAGAAAGAATAGCTCAGCATTTTAACGGTGAGATAGTTGGCGATCCAAATGTAAAGGTTTCGTCGGT